>JAZUFC010000039.1:0-5032 GCA_045640465.1 Lachnospiraceae bacterium
CGTTTTTTCAGACTGTTCAGTCTGTAAAGGTATATTTGTCCGCTGTGATCGTATCATCACCGACGGTACCCAGAATACTCAGGTGCGGTACCTGCTTTTCTTCCGGCGGAAGTGTCATAAAATCACCGAAATGCAGCGTAAGCGCCTTTTCGGCTTCCTTCGGAACCGGGAAACTTCCGTCCTCAAAGCGGGCATATCTGCCGGTCTCGTACCAGGAGACCGGAAAACGGTACCAGAAGGAAGACATCAGATCATTTGTGATCGAGATCGTACCGACCTTTTCATCACCGTCATATCGTCCTGCGACCTTCGCCACACGTTTCCTGAGATGATCCGCCGAAAAGCATTTTCCAAGCAGATTCAGTCCGAATGCGGCTGCCTTCAGGATTCCCGGATAATTCTTATAGTCGATCGCATAACGGTGGGCGTTCGCCAGCCCGTACAGAAACTCCAGATGCCACACCTGAAGCTTTCCGCAGAAATCGTCCGGCACACGGTCAAACAGGAAGAAGTCCAGCGTCATGTGAGAGGATCTTCCCTCATAATATGCATCGAACTCAGGATCCACCTCGATCTTAGCTTTTTTATAGTTGATATAAGGGACCATGTCCCGGTACTTTTTACCGTAGCTTTCCGGCAGGACCAGCTCATACTTCTCCGGATCAAGCTCTTCTTTCAGAAACGGCACCAGCCTGTGAAACTCGCTCCGCATCATCGAGACATCCACATCATTGTCCCAGGGAATAAAACCTTCATGGCGGACAGCTCCGAGAAGCGTTCCCGCTGCCAGATAATAAGTGATCTGATGCCGTCTGCAGATCTCGTCAAAATCCTTCAGAAACTGCAGATTGATCTCATGGATATGTTCCAGTGTTTTCAGTGTTTCGGGATCCGTTTTCACGTTTCACTCCTTTATATGCCCGGCTGACTGCCGCAAGCGGCACTTTCTCCGGTATCCGGACCATTTTCCGCTCAGGCTGTCATCGTTCGAGGTTCAGCACCCCTTTTCCGGCCTGATGGTCTTCCATCACGCGGACGATTCCTTCCGATACTTCCCTTTCGATACAGGGAACATGATGATGCGTCCTGCACGCCTGCAGAAAAGCTGCAAGCTCATTCCGGATCCCTTCCCCTTCCAGCTGGTAGAAATACCGCTGATTCCGGGACTGATCCTCATAACGCACTTCAAAAAAGTCTGTCTTCCACCACGGCGCAGGCACATATACGTAACCCTTTGTACCGGAAATGATCAGCTCGCCCTCCGATTTTACATCCTTGCCGACCTTCACGGAAGCCACTGCCTTCGGATAAACAAAATCCGCCTTGGTGAACGTGTCAAAACGCTCGCTGGCTTCGGAGCGGCGGGAGATCAGACGCATCTCCTCCCAGTTTGTTCCGAGAAGCTGAAATACCGGCAGAAGTGCTGTCGGCCCCCAGTCCGCGAGACTGCCCCAGCGGTTCTCCAGCTCTTCCCGGCTGACCCCGGCGATCTCCTCCATGCTGGTACAGACTGCATCGACCGAAACGATATCACCGATCTTTCCGCTTTTCAGCATCAGGATCAGACGCGTATAAGCTGTGGAAAATGCTGTTTTCAGCGCCTCCATCAGTACAAGGCCCCGTTCCTCTGCCAGACGGAACAGTTCGTCAAGCTCATCCTTTTTCAGTGTCAGCGGAGTCTCGCAAAGCACATGTTTACCGGACAGCAATGCCTCTTTGATCATTTCATAGTGCTTTGAAGGATGTGCATAGATATAGACTGCGTCTACCGAAGAAAGCATTTCCGTATATTTTTCCGCCGAATCCTCGCGGCATTCTTCTTCCGCGATCAGACCGTCCACAAAGGAAGCCTCCCGGCGTACCTTATCCACATTGGATGAATTGCCGGCAAGCCCCATCCTGAGCGTGTTTTCCCGGCTTCTCAGTTCGGAGCTTGAAACACCCTCCGTGCGGTCTAAATAGACCACTTCGCAATATTCCTTCAGATAATCGAATTTTCCCGCCCAGTCGGAACCGATGGCAAAAATGTCCACTCCGTATTTACGGATATCTTCGATCTTCTGACCTTCGAATTCCTCTACGATCACTTCATCCGCAAGTCCTGTTGCTTTAACAGCATTCATGCGTTCGTAAAGCGATTGAGAGACATTGATCTTGCCGCGCGCTTTGTCAAAATCATCACCGGTCACGCCCACGATCAGATAGTCGCCAAGCGCCTTCGCCCGTTCCAGCAGTCTGATATGGCCGTAGTGTAAAAGATCGTATGTCCCGTAGGTGATGACCTTCTTCATTTCCTTCTCCGTTTCTGCATCTGCTTTTTCGAAAACAGTACGTTTCCTTATCCGTCGATCTCAAAAAATGCTTTCAGAAAGATCTCCATCTTCTCTTTTTTTCCGACCGAGACCCGGATATATTTTGAAAGCAGCTGGTTTCCGTAAGCATGCACCAGCATCTTCTTTTCCGTATTCAGGCGTTCCGTTACTTCATGAGCATCTTTTTTCGTCTCAATGAAGATGAAATTGCCCTTACAGTCACGAACCTTGTAGCCCGTATTCCGAAGTGTCTCAAGCGTCCACTCTTTTCCTTCCTTTTCTTCGCGGATCAGCTGCTCCATGATCTCCGGATGATCCAGGATCCTTTCTCCGAAAAGAAGCGCCAGCGAATTGACTTCGAAAGTCGGCTTTCCGTTTTTGATATAATGAATGATCTCCGGATTGCTGATCACAACTCCGAGTCTTAATGCCGCCATGGAAAACAGTTTGGAAAACGTACGGAGAATGATCACATTGTCATCCGTATCCACATGCTTCAGGAAAGTATTCGGATAAAAATAGTGATAGGCTTCGTCGATCAGAACGACCGCACCGACCTCTTTCGCTTTCTGAATGATCCTGTCTGCTTCCTCCTCCGTATACACGTTTCCGACAGGGTTGTTCGGATTCAGAAGGACAACGATCCGCGTATCATCTGTGATCGCATCCAGAATTCTGTCGATATCGATCGTCAGGTCATCGTTGTATGCAACCGGCACATGTCTGTAGCCGAGGATCGAACAGTTCACCCAGTACATTTCGAATGAAGGCGCAACCGTCACAACATCCTTCCCTTTTTCACCGAAGGTCTCCATGACATAACGTATCGCCATATCTGAGCCGTTCGTCGCCGTGACCTGATCAAAATTCACACCGACAAAATCCGCATATTTCTTCAGGAACCGGTCGGGTTCCGGATAGACTGCAAGAAATTCAGGCGTGATCTCGGAAAGAACCGCCTTCACAAATTCCTCGGGAAGACCCGCAGGATTTTCATTCATATCATATCTGCCGTATTCATATCTGCCCTGTCCGGGAAAAACACGGACTGTTTTTTTGATATCCGGATCTACATAATAGTTCATTTTGTTTTTTCTCCCTTAGCTTTTCTGTTCGGACGGATAAGCATAAAAACAAGCGCTCCCGCAATGAACACGACAGGAATCACAACCGCTGTGATCCATGTGATCGCGCTCGTACCGTAACCGACAATGATCTGCAGTATATTCGATGCAACACAAAGGATCATTGAAGCGATCCCCCACCAGATGCAGCGCTTCGCATAGAAACGCTCCTCGCAGCTGATCGCACCGATCAGGCCTACAACGACCATCATAACGGATGCAGCAAAAGATAAGATAATAATGAACACGCAGAAAGGCCTTCCATAGCCCTTCATCAGTTTCATTGTCAGCGCTGTAGAATAGAAACGCAAAAAAGTAAAACTGAAAAAGAAACGCACAAATGATGCAAACAGCATCAGAACGCTTCCTGCTTTCAGCAGAATATTCGACCGGTTGTTATCCATTCTATTCCTTTCTGAAGTTCTCTGAAATTTCAGACCATAAATCTTTTTTAGTATATCTTTTTTTCGTAATTTTCGCAAGTGGAGAGTCTTATACGCCGGAAGCAGGAGTCGTGTCTGTCCGGAGGGATCAGACAAATTCACTTTTTTGATGCCCTTTCCACTGCAGCTTCCACAACTGCTGTAATTTCACTCAGATCATTGTCATAACAACCGGTTTCCGGCTTATAATCTGCCGCATTATTCTGCGTCGATTCCGTAGTTAGAGTCTCCTTCAAGGACCAGGAACTTAATCTGCTCACGTAAAAGAAGGAAGAGACCGGTGCATGGTATACTGCATAAATATAATCATCCGTCTTTGAACCGTAAACAATGACCGGCTTTTTGAAGCCTCGAACAGCTGCGAAACGGGGGCTTCCCAGCGATGCAGGCGTCATACGAAGAAATTCGTAAAGTTCCTCATTCGTCATTTTACCGGAACAGGGCACCATACGTGCGCTTTCTACCCGACTGTTGTAGCTGTTCGGATTTGCAGCGATCCAGAGTGTTGCTCCGCCAATAATGACCAGCGTGAACAGCGCAATCATAAAGGTAGAATTCGAATAATAATAACAGCCGGCAATACCGCCGATAATGAATCCCAGACCAAGCAGCCGAAACACAATAAAACGGATCTTCATGAGAGGATCCAGTTTAGCAAACGCTTCTGCTGCATCTTCGATGAGATCGATAACACTTTGCAGAAAATCGATCTCGGGAAAAATGAAGCCTTCATCTCTGATTCCGGTACGCAGATATGTGATAATGCTTCGAATCCGGAAATATATTGCGCGCACTGTAAAGAAGATCAGACAGGGAATGTCTATAAAAAGCCATATTGCACCGATGGCACCGCCGGCATCTCCCTCCAGCTTGTCGCTGAGCCACAGGAGCAAAAAAAAGAGTATAAAGAAAAGAAGCGGAAATCTCCAATAATAGAAGAAACGTTTCCAACGAAAAGATCTATCCTCTGTACTCAACTTCATGTCACTTTTCTCCTCCTATCAGACCAATGCGTATCTATACTGTATTCATCTGTTTTATGAATCGAAACAGAATGCTCCGATATATAAGAGAAGGGACATAACTAATTCAGTTATGTCCCTCATTCCCTCATGTAATAGCGGGGGGAGGATTTGAACCTCCGACCTCCGGG
>JAZUFC010000040.1:0-8891 GCA_045640465.1 Lachnospiraceae bacterium
AAGACGGTATTCTGGACTGGATGTTCTCACACGTTAAAAAATAACCTGTTTGTTTGAAAAGAGGACTGATAAGAATGGCAAAAAGCAGAACAAAAGAAGAACGTGACCTTCTGTTTTCCGAAGCACCGGTTGCGAAGGCCCTTGCAACAATGGCGATCCCGACGATCATCAGCCAGCTGATCAACCTGATCTACAGCATGGCGGATACCTTCTTCGTCGGAAGAACCGGAAACCCCTTTATGATCGCAGCGGTATCGCTCGCATTCACCCTGTTCATGCTGAACATCCCGATCAGCGGACTGTTCGGTATCGGCGGCGGCAGCTATATCGCGCGCCTGATCGGGCTGAAAGAATATGACAGAGTAAAACGATCCAGTGCTTTCTGCTTCTACGGAGCACTGGCGCTCGTTCTGTTCTATTCCATGATCGTTCTGATCTTCATGGATCCGATACTCGATTTCCTCGGTGCATCACCGGATACCGTCGCATTTGCAAAGCAGTATGTCTGGGTCGTTGTTATTATCGGGAATATTCCGACAGTCCTTTCCCTCACGCTTTCGCACCTTCTCAGAAATACCGGCTATTCTTCGGAAGCCAGCTTCGGTCTTTCCATGGGCGGTATTCTGAATATCATTCTGGATCCTCTGTTCATGTTTGTGATCCTGCCGGACGGATATCAGGTCATGGGCGCAGCGCTCGCAACCACGCTTTCCAACACGGTGTCCCTGATCTATTTCCTGATCATTTTCAGGAAAACACAGGCAGAAACAGGCCTTTCCGTCAGTCTGAAAGACTGCAGGATCGACAAAGAGGATTTTCAGGAGATCTTCCGTATCGGCATTCCTTCCGCTCTGACAACGCTTCTCATGGATTTTGCGAATATGTTCCTGAATTCCTCCATGGCATCTCACGGCGATCTGCAGCTTGCAGCACTCGGTATCGACTTAAAGATCGAGCGTCTTTCCAACGCGATCTGCCTGGGCATTGCGCAGGCGATGCTTCCGCTTGTGGCATTCAACTATTCCACGAAGAACTACAAGCGCATGAAGGCATTCCTGAATGCGGGACGCATGGCAGGACTTGTTGTCGCAGCGGTCAGCATCCTGTTCTATCAGCTGTGTGCAAAAGGACTTGTCAATTTCTTTATCAGCTCGAAAGGCAGCAATACAGCGCAGGTAGCGACCACAGTCGCTTTCGGTATCGTATTCTTAAGGATCCGCTGCCTTGCGGCTCCCTTCTCCATGCTGAACTTTATTTCCACAAACGGATTTCAGGCAACCGGAGACGGCAGAATGTCTCTGATCCAGGTCTTCTTCCGTCAGATCGTCTTTTATCTGCCGCTTCTGTTCCTCATGAACCGTATCTGGGGACCGAACGGTCTGATGGCTGCATATCCCGTTGCAGAAGTGCTCAGCGCAGCGATCTCAACGGTTCTTCTGGTCATCAAGCTGAAAAAAGTCCGCGCAGACTTTCAGTCACAGGGGATCAACTGCTGAGGAATCCGGCAAACTGTTGAAGAAGTATCAAATTATAAGAAAAATGTAGGTGCTGTTTTCGACCGTGTTTTCAAGAGAGGCGAAACTAATGTCAGGCGAACGGAAGCGTAAGAATTCATCACGAAAGAAAAGAAAACTCAAGAATTCCGAAGCTAATCTGATAGCCGCTTTAATCGTCATTGTCATAATGGCATTGCCATTAAAATGTGTAAACGATGTACTGTTTACGCGTGACAATTATGCTGAACAATCGGCATCGTTTTCTTATTCAAATGACAACAGTGCTGCAGCTTCACTCGTAAAAGGAGTCAAGCCCCCGATTGCTACAGAGACTCCGAAACTTCCAGATCGAAATATCCGATACAATTCGGAAATTGAAAATGAAGGCATTGAATCAATCGATTCAGTGCCAACAGGAATTGGAATCGTTGCTTCGGATGACCCATCGAAAAATATTGAGGAGTCAGTTGATCAGCCTAATCTTAACGAGACAGAAGAATCGGCTCCGGATGTACATTCTGCTCAAACAGATTCTGAATCTGAAACGGTTTCACCGACAGTTCTCTGGTCGGGAGAATCCTATTTCTATATCATTTTTATTGATGTTGGACAAGGCGATGCCATGCTTATCCAATGCGATGGGCAAAGTATGCTGGTTGATGGAGGAAATGCATCGAATTCAAGCAGAATGTATGCAATCCTTCAGAAGTACGGTATCGGTTATCTGAATTATTTGATTGCGACGCATCCGGATGCTGATCATGTCGGAGGCTTGTCTGGTGCATTGAATTTTGCAGCTGCCGGCAAAGTATACTGTTCAGAAACTTCTTATAACACCAACACTTTTAACGACTTTTTGAATCAGCTTTCCAAACGGCATCTGACTATAAATGTTCCGCAGCCCGGTGAAACTTTTATGCTGGGAAGCGCTTCAGTTTCTGTATTATCTCCAACTGTATTCGGTCAGGTTTCTGAAAACACATCCATCGCACTTCGTATAGTTTATCAGAATACGTCGTTCCTGTTAATGGGTGACTGTGAGCGGGAAGATGAAGAAGCAATTCTGAATTCCGGGTATTATGTTAACAGCGATCTGCTTAAGGTCTCTCATCACGGAAGCAACGATTCGACAAGCTATGCTTTTTTATATCAGGTAATGCCGAAATACGCTGTAATTTCAGTCGGTGCAGACAATCTTTACGGGCATCCGACAGAAGAAGTTTTAAGCCGCCTGAGAGATGAAGGAGCAACGGTATTCCGAACTGATATTCAGGGCGATATTCTTTGCGTAAGTGACGGAACGAATATCGGTTTTTCTGTTGAACGAAACGCGGATGCAGATACGCTTGCAAGCGTAAAAGTGTCCTCTGAAGCGTCTGCCATACAAAAAGGAGTTCCGTCTGTACCTCCTCAGACCGCAGAACCGGTCGTTGAAACAACAGCTCCGGTGCCAGTCTGCAGTTATATCGCGAATACAAATACAGGTGTCTTCCACCGACCTGATTGCAAATCGGTAAAACAGATGGCAGAACATAATAAATGGTATTTTACCGGAACCAGAGATGAGCTGGTCCAATATGGATACAGAGCATGTAAAAACTGTGATCCATAATGTGAGTAATATACAGTCTGGTCATTTGACATAAGATTCCACATCTTATAGTGATAGAGATGTCCGAACACGGTAATCCTGCGATTCACATAATCATCTTTAAGTACAAGCAAGTATTATTCTTGATATCAACAAGGAAACGTCCATCATCATGAGATCAAAGCTTTATAGAATATTAGAAGCAGCAGAAGCCGGAGATAAGGCTAGCGGATATTATGATGCACTGATGCTGATAACGATAGTTATCAGTTTGATTCCACTGTGCACAAAGTCAGAAGCGCCATGGACGATTATAATAGATGAGATCACCGTTTGGATCTTTATTATCGACTATCTGCTGAGGTGGATGACTGCCGACAAAAAGTATCCTCACAGCGGCATTTTTGCATTTGTTCGTTATCCATTTGGACTTATGGCGATTATCGATCTTTTGGCGATTATTCCGTCTTTTGGAGTTATCGGCCAGGGGTTGAAAATTCTAAAGATCTTCAGGTTATTCAGAACCTTTAAAGTCTTTAAGGCCTTGAAAGCATTTAAGGCTTTCAAAGCCTTAAAAGTACTGCGTTATTCCCGATCGATTACGATCATTTCCAATGTGATAAAAACACAGAAAGAACCGCTTATCACTGTCGGGGGTCTGGCAATCGGGTATATTTTAATTGCCGCACTTATTGTATTCAATGTAGAGCCGGATACTTTCAGGAATTTCTTTGATGCTGTTTACTGGGCATGCGTATCATTAACGACCGTAGGATACGGCGACATATATCCAGTATCGACAGCAGGCAGGATCGTAACGATGTTATCTTCCATAGTAGGTATTGCGATAGTTGCACTTCCAGCCGGTATTATTACGGCAGGTTATATGGATGCATTGAAGGAGGAGCAGCCGAAAAATCTTTCAAATGAAGAACTGTCATCAGAAAAGCAACGATTCTCCGATTCTGATAATTCTCTTTGATACCGGACGCTGTCATCTGATCTGACACAAGCAAGAGAGCTTAAGAATTCCCGAAGACTGAAAATATTCTAACCGATAACAGGAGTGGAAAATGAAACCTACTATTTTTTTTGGATCATCGACAGAATGTGAGTCGATTGTCAAGTCACTTATTGATCTTTTGAAAGAGGATGCAGATTGTCATAATTGGAGAACAATATTCCCGCTCAGCAGTACAACTTTTAACAGTCTGAATGATGAATTAGGTACTGCTGATTTTGCTGTTTTCGTATACGGTTTTGAAGACCTCTTCTATAAACATGGGACTAACCGCAGCGAACATGTCACCCGGGATAATGTAGTTTTTGAGCATGGACTTTTTGCAGGCGGTATCGGAAAAGAACGATGTTTCATTGTAAAACCGAGGCTCAAAGTGAATACACATATTCCTTCCGATGTACAGGAAATAACTTATGCTGAATTTACTTCCACAGGAAAACCGATGAGTGAAAAAGAGTTTTACAGCTTGATGAATGACGAAAAGGCATTAACTGAAGCCCTGAAGCCAGCAGCCGAGAAAATAAAAGAATGTCTTCATAATCCTTCCTTGCAGAGAATCGACCTTTCGGGCATCTGGCTTCAGATTCATGTTAAAAAAGATATTCGGGTCGGTTTTGCTGAATTCAAACAAAAGCAGGATCAAATTACGGTATCCGGTACCAATGTAAAACCCGACGGGCAGTCCGGTAAAGACCGGATCACAAACTGGAGCTACTCAAAATGTTTTTTAGAAACAAGAGGCCGCCAGACAACACTTGTCGGATTATATGATGCAGACAGTGCAGACAGAATGACCACTCATGACGGAGTTCATATTCTGGATCGTATGGACGATCCCGTCAGACCGACAGAAATGTCCGGAAGATTTCAGAACATTCTGGCAAGTGCCGAAATTAATCACCTGAACACGATCGATAATCATGCCGGAACACTTTTCTTTTTCCGTCCTTCGGAGGAAGTCATCTCATATCTTGATAGGGATCCGAAAGGGAAAGAACATGCTATCAAACTCCTGCATACAGAGCCCGCATTTTCCAACGAACCGTATGTAAAGAAATTATTAAACATTATTAATGAGAGGACGAACAATGACCCGTCTTAATGATCCTGAAAGAATAACAGACCTTGTAAAAGGGATGAAGGATATCGTATTTTCCGAAGCTCTTCGTCAGCAGGTTTCCATGAAAGGTGCAGCGGATTTTGTGACCGCTGTTGATACTGCGATCAGCAGCGAATTGAAGAAAAAACTTTCCGTGCTGTATCCCTCGATCGGGTTCTTTTCAGAGGAAGAAGCAGGAGGCCTGTCGGATGAATGCTGGATCCTGGATCCGATCGACGGAACCACAAATCTTGTGTACGGAATGAAGCAGTGTTCGATTTCTCTCGGATTGTATCAGAACGGCCAGATCACGTTCGGTGTCGTATACGATCCTTTCAGTGACGAATGCTTCACAGCCGAATACGGAAAAGGTGCATATCTGAACGGAAAAAGTATTTCAGTTTCCGGACGGAATATTTCCGAAAGCATTGTCGAATTCGGAGCAGGTTCAACGAGGAAGTCCCTTGCGGATCAGAATTTTGAGATTGCAAAAGAGATCTTTTTAAACTGTATCGATATACGACGGATCTGTTCTTCCGCACTGGATCTCTGTTATATCGCCGCCGGCAGAATCGACGGCTATTTTGAAACCGTGCTGAAGCCGTGGGATATCGCAGCAGGTTCCCTCATTCTGGAAGAGGCCGGCGGGAAGATCACCGATTACGAAGGAAGGCGAATCTCATTTACAGATGCTACGCCGGTGATCGCAAGCAACGAAAAAATACACGATTTTCTTGCGGCAGTTATCAGAAAACATCTCAATTAACAGCCGCTGATGGAGGAAACATGCAGACAGATTACAGAAATGTGAAACTCACCGGCGGTTTCTGGAAAATAAAGGAAGATCTGAACCGGGACGTAACGATTCCGGCGGTATACGAACGTTTTTATGATACCGGACGGATCGACGCGTTCAAATGTGACTGGAAAGAGGGTATGCCGAATAAGCCGCACTATTTCTGGGACTCCGATGTCGCAAAATGGATGGAAGGTGCAGCCAACTGTCTGTTCCGTGAAGAAATTCCGGAACTTTCCGCTAAAGTCGAGGAACTGATCGACCGGATAGAAGCAAATCAGGGTGAAGACGGCTACTTCAACATTTATTTCACTGTCGTCGCACCGGACAAACGTTTCAAGGACCGGAACTGCCACGAACTGTACTGTGCAGGGCATCTTATGGAAGCGGCATGCGCATATTATCATGCGACCGGAAAAGACCGCTTTCTGAAGATCATGGAAAAATATGTGGATCATATCGCACAGGTCTTCATGAAAGATAAGTCTGCGGCTTTTCTGACGCCCGGCCATGAAGAGATCGAACTTGCTCTGTTTAAAATGTACCGGACGACAGGAAAAGAAAAGTATAAAGATCTGGCGGAATATTTTCTTGAGACCCGCGGGCAGTCGGTGACTCAGGAAAAACAGATCTTCGACGTGGCGTGTCATACCCAGTCGCATGCGCCGGTCCGTATGCAGCATGAGGCTTTCGGACATTCCGTTCGTGCGGTCTACCTTTATTCCGCCATGGCGGATCTTGCCATGGAGACCGGTGATACGGAGCTTTTAGACGCATGCCGTGATCTTTTCAATGACATGACGAAGCGGAAAATGTATGTAACGGGCGGCATCGGCTCGACGGATCTCGGTGAAGGTTTTACGGTTCCCTTTGATCTTCCGAATGACAGAGCTTATGTGGAGACGTGTGCCTCTATCGGTATGATCTTCTTCGCAAACCGGATGCTGAAAGCAGATCCTCTGCATGCAGCAGCCTATGCGGATACGATAGAACTTGAAATGTATAACGGCGCCCTGTCGGGACTTTCCATGGACGGCGAAAAATTCTTCTATGAGAATCCGCTCGAGATCTATATGAAGGACAGAAAGCGCATCACCGGAACGAATGATGAGGAACGCTGGCCGATCACAGAACGGGTCCGTGTATTCAGCTGTTCCTGCTGTCCGCCGAATCTGAACCGTCTGCTTTCTTCACTGGGTGAGTACTTCTATGCTTTCGATGAGAAGACAAAAGCAGTATGGGTAAACCAGTTCGGTGAAAGCACATTTGAGAAGGACGGTGTTCGGGTGAGCCAGAAAACGGCTTATCCTTTCGACGGGAAGATAGAGATCGAAGCCGGTACGGAAGTTCATGTCCGTATCCCCGGATGGTGCAGGCACTTTACGGCCGATCAGCCGTACCGGACGGAAAACGGCTATGCTGTCTTTATGCCCGGTGTCATCCGCATTGAATTCGAAATGAAGCCTGAGCTGATCGCATCCCGTACGCTTGTTGTCCGAAACATAGGAAAAGCGGCCCTTCGTTTCGGGCCGATGATCTACTGTGCGGAAGGCATCGATCATCCTTATGATCTCCATACATTCTATTTTGATCGCACCAGAATGAAAAATGCCGAAGTGACGGAAGATCCCGCCTTTGATGCGCCGGTGATCCTGCTTGACGCATATCACAGAATTGACAAAACGGATGAACTTTACGCGCCGCTTTCCGAACATTTTGAACCCGCGAAACTGAAGATGATCCCGTATCATGCTTTTGCAAACCGCGGCGAAACGGATATGCTGGTATTCCTGAATTATCGGTAAATGCTGTTTTGTAACAGCAGAAGAAACTATCTTTGAGTCGGATCTTTCCGAACATTTTCCACTCAATGAGTGGATAAATTTTACATACAATACTATCAGAAAACCATAAAAGAAAGAGGAGAGAACGTAATGAGTAAAAGCAAAAAGCTTCCGGCACTCCTGCTGTCGCTGCTGATGCTGATGACGGCCATGCCGGCGAAGGTATCTGCAGCGGATCACACCCATGTGTTCGCGACAGAATGGACGACCGACAGCAGCGCGCACTGGCATGTCTGCACAGCCGCTGACTGCGAGATCACAGATTACAAAACCTGCGGACTTGCAGGCGCGGCGTACGGCATGCATACATATACCGACGGTGTCTGCACGGTCTGCAGGAAGGAATTCAAGAATCTTGGTGATCTTTACGGGATAGTCGGAGAACACGGATTTAAGAACAGCAGTAATATCGTGTTCCGTTTAGAGAGAGCCAGTGCCACATCGACTGTGTTCAGATTTGACACTTCCGCATTCACATCATTACAGAATTCAGAAAATGTGACCGTTACAGCATACGGATATGAGTTGATTGTCAACACTAATGGCACGGCTCCAGCCGAAAATCATTTCCAGTTCTATGTCACCGATCATCAGGTCACGAAGGTAGTGATCTCCGGAATGGCCAAAACGGCACGAAACGACACATATTATCCTTACCACCCTGTTGTCGAGGTTCCGGCCAAAGCAGCGACCTGTACCGAAGACGGCATATCGACTGCATACTGGGTGTGTCCGGAGGCGGGCTGCGGCAGATGCTTTACCGACAGCAGCTGTACGACCGGGCTTTCGGCGGCAACGGTTGCGTCTTATATCCTTCCCTCCCTTGGCGGTCATCAGTTCACCGGCGATTACGTTCACAGTACAAGCGGCGGTACACACAGCCATGCGAGAAAGTGCGTAAACAGCGGCTGTACGGCTGTAGGGCTTGACGGTACAGAAAACAAATATGAACCCTGTACCGGCATGGAGGACGATTTCACCTGCGACGTATGCACCTATTATGACGATGACGCCGCCGCTGCAGCAGCGCTTGCCGCTTCGAAG
>JAZUFC010000041.1:0-7653 GCA_045640465.1 Lachnospiraceae bacterium
AACAGAAGGGTTCCCGGCTCCGCCGGGAAGGGCAAAGCCGGAAATCCGGAAAAAACGGATCAAATGCCTGCCAGGTACTGTCTGTCTTCTAAGATTGTGGTGAAGTTGTCGCCGGTGTAAGCATATTCACGCTCAACGATGTAATACTTTACACCCTGAGCATCAGCTGCCTTCTTGATCTCGGGCATGTTGATGATGCCGTCGCCGAGCTTGCAGTTGATTTTGCGGCGTTCTTCCATAGCTGCCTTTGCTTCAGGCGGAAGCTGAGAGAAATCGGGAACCATTCTGCCGTCGGGAAGCTGAATTCTCGGAACCTTGAAACGAGGCATCTGGTCTTCCTTGGTCATGACTCTGGAGGTCTCTTTTACGTGGATCAGTTCGAAACGGCCTGCATGCTGGTTGATGAACTCAGCTGCGTTGACACCTGCTCTCCAAGCCCATGCAGCATCCAGCTCGAAGGTTACGAGATCGGGATCTGTATTCTCAAGGAAGATCTCGATGACGGTCTTGTCGCCGTAACGGTCGAAGTCGTTGTTGTGGTTGTGATAACCGTACTTCATGCCGTGAGCTTTTGCCTTGCGGCCCATTTCGTTTAACAGTTCTGCTTTCTTGTAAGCATCTTCTTCGGATTCCACATGGATACCGGGGCATACAAGATACTTGACGCCGATCTTGGGAAGGTACTCAAGAAGCTCATCAGTGGTGTCATCGATATTCAGATGTGCACTGACGGTCTTTAAATCATACTTTGCAAGAACTGCAAGCATTTCTTCGGGGGTGTACTGATCGAAGGGGAAGTTGAAGGTCTCAAGACCCTGATATCCCGCACGATGAGCCATATCCAGATAGCCTTCGAAATCTCTCTTGATCTCGCCGACAAAAGAAGCTGTGATCAGATATACTTCATTCATGATATAAAATCCTTTCTGGAGCTGCCCTTATTCAGCAAGCAGCTTGTCTACGCGCTCCATAACCTCGAAGCACATCTGAGAGTTGTGGAACGGGCACTTACCGGTGTTGACCTTGTCCCAACCGTGCATACCGTCTACAACACGGCCGCCTTCTTCATCAATGAGAACGTTGTTGTACCAGTCGCCGTGCTCACGGTTGACGAAGTACTTCTCAATGATGTCAGCCTGCTTTTCGCATGCATCCAGGAAACGCTCATCCTTTGTCAGATAGTAGCCGACCAGCATGGAGGAAACGCCTTCTGCCTCTGCCCACCATACATGGACGTTGCTTCTCTTATCGGAAAGGAGATCGCCGCCGTTGTAAAGTGCGCCCCACGGATCGAAGTCATGTTCCATAGCGTATGTGCAGACATCAGCGGTGATGCGGCGAACCTTCTCGTTCAGTGCCTTATCGCCGACTGCTTCAGCTGCATTGACCATCAGATAGCTGATCTCGCAGTCATGACCGAAGCTCTGGTTGGTGCCCAGACGCTTGCCCTGGCCGTCAACTGCTGTACAGAAGTTGTGGTATTCGGGATCATACAGCTTGTCCATCATCAGTTCGACCATCTCGCGGAGAGCTGCGCCGACCTTTTCATCACCGGTTGCCTGGAACAGTCTTAAGTAAGCCTGGCAGAGATGATGTGCGAACATGATCGCATCCTTCGGACGCTGCATTCTGGGAGCATTCTCCTTCAGGCCTCTCTTCGGTCTGCCGAAGCCCATGCCTTCTGCCTTCTGCCAGTCACGGGTCATATTGCCGCTGTAAGCACCGGGAGCAATCTTTGCCTTGGTCTCCATGAGGTTGAATAATTCCATAGCAAGCTTTAAAGCTTCTTCGGAACCGGTTGCATGATAGTATGCTGCACAGCCCATGATGAAGAATGCTTCGCAGTAGTTCGGCTTGTCGGTGGTCAGAACTTCGCCCTTTGCGGAAACGGTCGTGAATGCGCCGCCGAATTCCTTATCGTAGAAACGGTCTACCATATCGCGGAACATATAGGTTGCTTTGTCTAAATAGACCTGTCCGCCGAATTTTCTGTACATGGTGGAAAGAGCATAGACATAACGGCCGGTCAGTGTCAGACCTCTGGGCTCGTCGTTGCTTCTTAACAGGTTGATGGATACGTTGCCGTACATACCGCCGTTTTCATGGTCCATGATGTAGTCGCTTGCCCACCAAGGCATGATTACATCGGTAAGCTGGTCATGTGCCCAGTTCTGCAGGGTCAGTAATCTTTCTTTAACTTTGGCCTTCATTGTGAAACCTCCATACTGTTTTGCCGGAACCGTTTTCGGATCTCCGGAATATCGGGATAAATCCCTGTTACAAAACACAAGGACGCATTCTCAGCGTCCTTGTGTGATCAGGAAATGCTGATCGATTATTCTTCTTAGTCTTCGAAGTAGATGGTCTTTCCGGATGCTGCTGACTTATAGATAGCGTCCAGGATCTTGGTAACTGTCAGAGCCTGCTCCGGAGTTACGAACAGATCGCCTTCGCCGTACAGTGCATCGACCCAGATCTTAGCTTCTGCTTCGTTGGGGCTCAGCTGCGGATTTCTGTCGATCGTATTTCTGGGCATGAAGCTCATACGACGGGTTGCGATCTTGCTGTCGATGCATCTGTCTGCAACAACATGGTTTGCAACGAGATCCATACCAACGGTGCCGATACCGCCCTTGGTACCGCAAAGACGAACCATGCCGTCATCTGCGATGATGTTCATTGCCCATGAGCAGCGGATGTTGATCAGAGCGCCGTTCTTCATACGGACGAAACCGAATGCGGAGTCTTCAAGTTCATACTTGGAAGGATCCCACGGTCCGAAAGAGTTGCCCATTTCGTCACGGGTTGCGACCGGGCCGATCTTATCGAAGGTAACACCGGTAACGGATGCTACTTCGTAGTTGTTCATAGCAAGCAGAGTCAGGTCGAGTGCATGTGTAGCCATATCGATCAGGGGACCGCCGCCCTGCTCAGCCTTGTTGGTGAATACACCCCATGTCGGGATGCCGCGGCGACGCCATGCGGTAGCTTCTGCGTAGTAGATCTCGCCGAGAGCACCGGTGTTGACGTAGTCTCTCATAGCCTTGTTCTGATCCATGTGACGGTACTGATAACCGATGGTCAGGAGCTTGCCGGTCTCGATGTGAGTATCGTACATCAGCTTAGCATCTTCATAAGTAGCAGCCATGGGCTTTTCGCAGATAACATGCTTGCCGGCCTTCATAGCAGCAACGGAGATTTCGCAGTGCTTTACGTTGGGGGTCAGTACGTGAACAGCAAAAATGTCGGGATCTGCCAACAGTTCTCTGTAGTCGGTGAAGACCTTTGCACCTTCACAGCCATATTTCTTGCGTGCTTCCTCTGCGCGCTCGGGAATCAGGTCACAGAAAGCATACATATCGATACGATCTCTCTGAGTAGCCATGCCGGGGAAGTGCTTGTCATTTGCAATACCACCACAGCCGATAAAACCGATTTTAAGTTTTCCCATTATTTACCTCCTTACAGTGATGGGCATAAAATCCCTCTCTTCTTGCATAACATCTTATATCCGGGCATTCTGATTTGCTATCAAAAAAGTTCTGGGAAATTAAAAAAAAGTATTCGATTCGGCAAGATGACGGAGACTGGATAAAAACGTCAAATAATATCAGACAATTTTACGAAAATGTAAGAATATGAAAAGAAAAGGATTGAAATGCACCGGGGAATCCGATATAGTATCAGAGTGTACTTTTTTGAAAATTCCGGCCGGCGGAGGCGGTCACATTTACTGTATTATGAAGCTTTTGATCTGTGACGACGATATATCTACAATCGACGTGATCCAGGACCATCTGGATCTTTCCAGGGTCCGCATCACTAAACTGCTCCGCGCGTATAACGGAGAGGCTGCCATGGAGATCATCAGGAAGGAACGTCCTGAGATCATTCTCTGCGATATCGGCATGCCCCGTGTGGACGGGATCGCGGTTCTGCGCTATCTTCGCGAGGAACTGAAGGACGACCGTACGCAGTTCGCCTTTATTACCTGCTATGAGAGCTTTGACTATGCAAAGGAAGCGATCCGCTACGGCGCTGCGGAGTATCTGACAAAGCCTTTGAATCTGGATCTTCTGAACGAGCTTCTGGAGAGAATGGCCGGTATTCTGGAAAGAAAGGGCCGCCGCGCAGGCTCCCTGAACCAGCGCATCAGCGATCTGAATCTGAACAATCTGTTCCTGCGGGTCAGCGAACCGAACGCGCAGCTCGGACAGGATCAGGTACGCATCCTTCTTCAGGAGGAGAATCTCGACCTTTCCTATGACAGCACGTGGTCGGAACTTTACATTATCGGGGATATCACCGAGGTCAGGCAGAAAAGCTGGTCTCCGGAGGACCTGCAGTTCACGTTCGGCAGACTTGCCGAGGAGGTCTTCTGCGAATATATCGGTTCCGCTTATACGCTGACCAGCGTTTCCGAACGCTATATCTACTGCAGGGCGTATATTCCGTCGGCACTTTCTGCGGAAGACATCATGCGTGATAAATGGCTGCAGTTTTTAAGTCTCTGCCGTTCTCATTTTCCGATCGTTCCGACGGCGCTTCTTTCAAAAGACCTGGTATTCTGGCGCATCGGTCAGGGCATTGAGGAACGAAGAAATCTGACTTATTCCATCCGCTTCCGCGCAGGCGAGCTCGTGATGGAGAATCAGGCCCGTGAAAATGCAAAGATCCAGGACTATTCCTGTTTAAATGAAGACAGACTGTTAAGATGCGTCCGCGAGAAGGATGAGAGCGGATTCCTGGGAGAGGTCAGCGGATTTCTGGCAGCGCTTCAGGAACGGAAGAATCTGAACGATGAGAGCATGGGCGTTCTGAGAAGCTCTCTGATCCGTATGCTCGGCGTATTTGCCGAAAACAACCACGTCACATACAGCGATTTTATTCTGGGAAACGAGGTCAACGGTCTTTACAGCAAGGCGCTCCGTTCTGCCGCGGATATGATCCTGTTTGCACGGGAGTCCTTCCGGCTGACGATGGAGGCCGTGCAGGAGGTCCAGCAGCAGGATAATATCGTCGATACCGTGAAAAAGTATCTGGACAAGCACTACCGGGAGGAGATCAACCGGGACGAGCTTGCAAACAGCGTTTATATCACGCCGAACTATCTGTCCAAGCGATTCTGCCAGGAGACCGGCATGAATATGAGAGAATACATCAACCGTCTCCGGATCGAGGAAGCGAAGAAGGTCCTTCTGACAACGGGAAAATCCATCAGCGATGTGGCGATGGAGGTGGGGTATGATAATATCTCCTATTTTTCCACCGTGTTCAAGCGGTTTACCGGCGTAACGCCGCTTTCTTTCCGGCAGGGTGAAGAAAACGCGTGATCCGCAGGCTGATGAGCCGTGCCGGTCAGGACATTTTACATGAATTATAACAGCATCGGGAGAAACAAGTGAAACTGAAGGAACAGCTGAAAAAAGACAGGGAGACCCTGAAAAAGCTGGATACAAACAAGAAAAAACGCCAGTTTATCTGGACTTATTACAAACTGCCGATCCTGACAGCCGTCTTCATTCTGTTCGTGACGGCCGTCTCCGTGATCTCTTCACTGAGGCAGAAGGACGTGGCATTGTATGCAGTACTCATCAATACCAATACGGAGACAGCGGACAGGACATATTTCGACCGTGTCCTGCAGGAAGAGGATCCTGAGATCAAGGGCGTTGTGGATCTGCAGGACAATTACCGGCTGGAATTCGATACCATGTCGGATTCCGACGGCATGACGCTTCAGGTGCTTTCTGCCATGTTCGGGATCGGGGATCTGGACTTTTTTATGGCAGGAGAGCGGGTCTATCAGATGTATGCGGAAAAGGACGCGTTTGCGGATCTTTCGCGTCTGATCGAAAAAGAGGTACTGGATGCATGGCCGTACGGCGTGTACCGTATCGTGAATTCGGACGGCGTGGAGATCGTTGCGGGTATTCGCTTCGGTCCGGGATCTTCGGTCCATGAGGCTGGCTTCTATGCGGACGAAGTGATCGCAGGCGTGACCACGCAGGCAGAGAATATGGATGAAGCGCTGACTCTTCTGAAAGCCATGATGAAAAAGCAGTAAACGGAAATATGAACCGAAACGGGACCGGAGGACATCTACCTCCGGTCCCGTTGTGTAAAGACGGTCCGAAGCAGAAATGAGAATATCTGCAAAAAAAGTAAAAAGATACAAATATTGCCGGAGAAATACGGTTATTTTCGTCAAAGTGTATAAAAACAAAAGCAGTACAGTACAATAATAAAAACGCAATGCGATAAAATTGAAAAAGATGATATTTTCAAAAGTCAAATCCGCTTTTGCGATGGCAGACAGAAGACCGGCATACTATGATAAGGATAACGAAAACTCATCTGCGGATGAGATCATCATTAATAAGGAGGAAAATATGAAGAAGATTCTTGCGATCCTGCTTGCAGCATTAATGGTTCTCAGCCTTGCTGCATGTACAGAAGGAACGGCTCCCGCAGGCGACGATAAGCCCGCACAGGAGTCCAAGAAGGACGACGCTGAACCCGCTGACGAAGGCGGCGAAGTTGCAGCGGAGACTGTTGAGATCTACATGGGTTCCATGAACACCATCCCGAACGAGGAAGCAGTTGTAGAAGTTGAACAGTATATCGACGACTATATTGCAAACACCCTCGGCATGCCCGATCTGAAGATCGACCTGAACATCGTTTCTTCCTCAGACGCCAGCACCAACCTCGGTCTGATGCTTGCAGGCGGCGAGGAACTCGACATCATCAGCTCACGTGACCTTCCTACTTATGTAGCAAACGGTTACCTGGTTGATATTACCCCGTACAAGGACACCTACCTGAAGGATACCTTCGAAACAGTCGGCGACTGGATGATCGGTACCAAGGTCGGCGATTCCTACTACGGCATCCCGGTATACAAGGGACTTTCTCTTGCATACAAGTTCTTCTACGATCATGCATATTTTGATGATGTAGTCAACATTGACGACATTACCGATATCGACTCTCTCGGCGATGCTATGGCAAAGCTGAAGGAAGTCTATCCGGACGAGCATTTCCTTGTTTACCTGAATCAGGTAGTTGACTACTACAAACATGAGAGCCATACCTGCAACGTCGGTACACATCTGGCAACCGTCGGCGAGGATACCACTCTTGTAAACTACTACACCACAGAAGCTTATGAAAAGGGTGTCCGCAAGGCATACGAATGGAACAACTTAGGCTACTGCGATCCCGAAGGAACCTCCAATACCCTCGGCCACGATGCACTGGTTCTGGGCGGCTCCTCCAAGGGCGTTCTGATGAGCCATGCATATTCAGAAGAGACCTGTGATCTGATGTTCGATATGAACTCTGATTTCAAGATCGACTTCGGCTGCAAGACTCTGTGGACAACAGACCTTTCCAACACTCAGGGCTGCATCGGTATTTCCTATACCTCAAAGCATCCCGACGCAGCAGCTAAACTGCTGAACCTGATCTACACCGATGAGTTCGTAATGAGCTCCATCATCTACGGCAAGGAAGGCGTTTCATGGCAGTGGAAGGATGATACACATCATTCTATCGAGTACCCCGAAGGACTCGGCCTGAACTCTGTACCGTACACCTGCCTGTACAGCTGCGGCGGCTTCGGCAACCAGTTCAACCTGTACGGCATGG
>JAZUFC010000042.1:0-4401 GCA_045640465.1 Lachnospiraceae bacterium
CCCGGACAGGTGGCTCTCGCCACACCGGACTGGCGGCTCCGCCGCACGAGAATAATCACCAGAACGAATACGGAACGCAGTAGTATACGGTTGTTCTCCGCCTTTTGTCCAGCGCTGTTTCCAGGTCTTCACGGCCCGCGAATTCTGTTCCTCCGTCTGTCAGAATGACCTCGAAAAGCTTCCGGAACAGTTCAGTACCAAGCTGTTCCTCAAGTATGTCGAATACGCGTTTTACTTCTTCCTGGGTCTGGGATTCGAGAAGAAAAATCAGCATCAGGTGCGTCCGGCGGAATGTCATGGTCAGAAGAACCTTGCGGCTCTTCATATTTCCTTCCACACAATCCATTTCAACGATACCGGCATTAGGATCCTTCTCAATCCGTTTCTTGAAGTCCTCGTAATTATGGCCTTTCCTGTAGGAGCGGTCCTTAGCGCTTGTCTCGGTTGCCTTCTTGCGCTTCTTGTACTTGACTTTCCGTCGAAGATCAATGTTCCGTACATCGAAGACGCCGGCATCGATGTATGTATACACCGTCCTTCTGGAACACTGCAGGTCTTCACCGTGTGTTGCGTAGATATGGGCAATTGACTGACCGTTCTTGATTAACGGTGTCAGGACATCATTCATCCGCTGGATGCTTTCCGGCGTCTGGTTGATTCCTTCTCTGCTGGATACCAACTTCTCACGGTAGCAGTCTTCCGCATACTTGGAAGAGTAGACTTTTTTGTCCATCATGCAGTTGACTTTCTTTCCGCAACCGTTACATACATACGGCGCTTTATTAAGCCGTATACACAGCTGAGGCTTGTATTCCTTACAGATATCGCTGCATCTGTACTTTCGACACATCCGGCAAATATAGTCACACTCCTGATCGCCGCAGATGTGTTTCAGGCTGCAGGGAGAATGTTTGTCCACATTCGCCTGGCAGGGGATGTTTCCGTAACCACTGTATTCCTTTACCTTGGAATGTTTTCTGACCTCTTTGGAAATCGTAGTCGGATCTTTATGGACAGCCTTTCCGATTTCAGCGAAAGACTCACTGCTGTTCAGACCTTTCTCGATCCGGATACGGTCTGATAATGTCAGGTGTTTCTGATCGCCTTTAGTTTTGTTCATGTCACCTCTTTTTCTGCACAGGTCAGGCAATCGGGAACATGTGCAGTATACCGCATTGCTGCGGCTGTGAGAAGATGGCGAACCGGACGTTTCGCTCTTCGTCTGTCAACCGGCTTTCGCGGCATAACGGGGACAGGCCCCATTATTCCACGATCCGGTTTGACATCCTTGTCTCCCTGTGTCCGGCGGTTCTGCCGACCCGGGGGAGCTGACAGGCAAACGTCAGCGGTACCGGATCGAGACATCATTATACACAGGGAGAATGCTTCACTGTGTTTTCAAAAGATTTACTTTATACCAGGGGCCAACCCCTGGACCCCGGCCGACTGAAAGAGCTGGCATAGACAGAAATCTACTTTGTGCCAAGGTAACGTCAGGGCTCCCTGAATTTACTTTTACCAACCGGAATTTAATTTCGCACTTTACTAATTTTTCTGCATTCTTGACAGAAATGATGTTTTTTTGTAGAATAAACAGAACATCTGTTCGACTAAAAGGGGGGATGCAGGCATGGACAGAGCGATCCTGCATATAGACTGCAACTGCTTCTACGTTTCTATCGAGATGCTGTACAGGCCGGAGACCCGCGAAAGACCGCTTGCGGTGGGCGGTGACCCGGAAGCACGTCACGGAATCGTACTCACGGCAAACTACATAGCAAAAAAGCTTGGCGTAAAGACCGGAATGGCCCTGTGGCAGGCGCAGCAGGTCTGCCCTGAGATCATCTTCGTCCCGCCGAGAATGGACCTGTATCTGCGCTTTTCGCGCGAATTACGGGAAATGTACAGCGAATATACGGATCTGATAGAGCCTTTCGGCTGTGATGAAGCGTGGATAGACATTACACAAAGCCGCATGATCTGCGGAGATGAAATGAAGATCGCAGAGGAGATCCGTCAGCGTGTGAAAGATGAATTCGGCATTACGGTCTCGATCGGCGTATCTTTTAATAAGATCATGGCCAAGCTTGGGTCGGATTATAAAAAGCCGGATGCGGTCACGGATATGCGAAGAACCGTCTTCAGACAGAAGGCCTGGCCGCTTCCGGCATCGGATCTTCTGTATGTGGGACGGGCAACGGAAAAGAAGCTTTCAAAGATCGGCATTCATACGATCGGCGACATTGCGTCTGCCGGGCCGGAGGTGCTGCACCGTCATCTCGGTGTCTGGGGGGATACCATCTGGGGATTTGCCGCCGGTTACGATTCAAGCCCTGTAAAACAGGGAGACTGGCATGCGGAGATCAAATCGATCGGCAATTCAGTCACAACGTTTCGTGATCTGGTAACACCGGAGGATGCCAAGATCGTCATATTCATCCTGTCGGAATCTGTGTCCGCACGGTTAAGAAAACACGGGTTCCGCTGCCGGGTGATCGAGATATCCGTCCGCCACAATGCCCTCTCCGGCTTCACAAGACAGAGAAAAATGAAGTTTGCGTCCGACAGCATGACTGAGATCGCGGAGGCCGCATTTGCACTGTTTCAAGCGACTTATAGCTGGAAGGCACCGATCAGATCCTTGGGAGTCAGGGGCTGCAGTCTTGTAAATGATTCATACGCGGAGCAGTTCGATCTTTTCACAGACCCCGAATTCCGGGAGAAGCTTACCGCTGCCGATCGTACGGTCGATGATATCCGCCGCCGGTTCGGTTTCTACAGCGTCCAGCGCGGACTCATGCTGAAAGATCCCAGACTCGCACATGTGAACGCCGAAGAGGATCATACGGTACACCCGGTCGGCTATTTTTAGGGGGAAATAAGAGATGGAGCATTTATCAGATAAAGTATATGTGAGAGTCCTTACGGAATTCACCAAAGAAGGCAGCTGCCGGCCCCTCTCGATCACATGGGAGGACGGGCACGAATATTTCATCGACAGGATCATCGATGTCAGAAAAGCCGTTTCACTGAAGGCCGGCGGAGCCGGCCTCAGATACACCTGTCTGATCGACGGTAAACGGAGCTTCCTGTTTCGTGAGGAAGATAAATGGTTTGTAGAAAGAAAATGAAAGGTTTGCCGATGATCAAAAAAGAAGGAAGAGCCGGAATATTATCCGTAACTCTTCCTTGTATTGAGTAGTATTCGGGTTCTTTTATGTCGATTTTATCTTCTCGATGTTAGGTCTCGCAATCCCAGTCATCGCCGAGCTCCACATAAAGAGGTACTGTGTTCTTGGGCAGGTCTTCACGTTGTGACGGTGGCACGATCCCACCGGAGACTTGCGCCAGCTCTTCTTCGTTTAGCTCTGCAAGCTTTTTGTTCACAGTCTCGACTTCTTCTTTGAGTGCGTTCAGTTCTTCTTTGGTTTTCATGGTTTTTCTCCTTCTCCTTTGGATTTATCACTATATACGATGCAGTCGTATAAATGGCTACTCCGTTGAACGGATGATGATCATCGGATGAGTTCTTATCAGGCCTGATTTGCATATAATTCTATTGAGAGCGAACTTTAATTTAACTGCCAGAACAGCTCGACAAACAGGGATTAATGAATAGTCTATTTTATTTCTCTGACATACAAACGGTCAATTCCATTTCCGTAGTTTACTATGTCTTTTACATAGCAATAGCCATATTTTTCATACAACCCAATGAATTCTGTTGGGATATAGGTCTTATCGAAGCCAATGCTTTTGGCATATTGATTGGCAAAATCGATAAGTTTTCCGCTGATTCTGTTGCCACGGTAATCTTCACTTACAAACAAAGTAGATATCCATGGAAAAATCTCTGGCAATGGGTAATAATCAGATTTCATGATGGTCGTCATTCCAACAATTTGCCCATTCACTATTGCTACGAATGGAGTTTCCCATTCTTCGAATTCCCAGTTTTCAAGCACTCTCACCGTATGCTCTTTTACATCTAACCAGGAGAAGTTCTTTACAAAGTTCAGTAAGTCCTCTGCAAGAGGAGTGCCCTTGTCAACTTTTTGAAGTTCAATTTCTTCCATTTTCCTACCTCTCGTGTTTATCAAATTCCTGTTTCTCGCTTTTCCCATTCTACTCCTCCCGCGCCCTACTGTCAAGCGCGCGGGCGAATGCCGCTTGCCCAAAACGTATAAGGATTAACCCCATTTCATGCGTCACGTACGTATCAATCTTGCGCACACCGCAAAGTTCGCCACGTACCCCGTAGGGGCGGATAGTATCCGCCCGCCGTTTTGATGCAGGTGCGCGGCATTGGAGCGAGAACGCCGCTATATCCGTAGGGCAGGGGCTTGCTCCTGCCGAAAGCAGCGACGCTATCCTGCCACGGCGGGAAGCTGATAGCTTCCC
>JAZUFC010000043.1:0-2307 GCA_045640465.1 Lachnospiraceae bacterium
ATTATCTGTTATTGTCGTTTCCTCTCCACAAACCATTTGTTTTCTTCCCAGATGAATATTCTCAGACGAAGTGGCAGAAGCATTGTATGCGTATATGGAGGAACGTGAACAGATCGAGGCTGCAGAAGGCCGCTCTTCTGCTCTCTTCCTCTCTTTCCAAAAGAAGCGGATCGGTGTTCGCGCCGTTGAGATTCTGGTTAAGAAATATGCCGAAACGATTGGAACGAACAAGCATGTCACACCGCACAAGCTCAGATCAACATACGGTACGGCACTCTACCACGAAACAGGAGATATTTACCTTGTTGCAGATTTCTCGGCCACTCGGACGTAAACACTACAAAGAAGCATTACAGTGCCATTCAGGAGGATACGAGAAGATCTGCCAGAGACAAGGTCAAATTACGGAAAACATGAAATGAGGGAGCAGACTCTGACCGTGAGTCCTTCAAAACGGATCGGTTATGCGTAGATTAGATCATTGTTGACAATCTCCGTTGTCGTTTCCCGTACTGCATTCACACAAAAGAAGCCACTCTTACGGTGCTGGTTTTTGAATATATCCTTCTTCGAAAAAATGATTCAGATTGTCCTGAGCCATCCGGTCTCCTTGTTCGGCAGCCTTTGTATACCATTCGACAGCTTTGTCAAAATCCTCCGAGACGCCGGATCCGTAAAGATAGCAATCTCCCAAAGCACACTGGGCCGGTGCATATCCCTGTTCAGCGGCTTTCATATACCATTCGACAGCTGTTTCATCATCACAGGCTACAGTAAATCCGAGATCATAACAGAATGCCAACCCATATTGTGCCCAGGCATATCCCTGTTCGGCAGTTTCTGAACAGCATGCATATAATGCCTCCTGAGCACGTTTAGGAAAGGTGACTGACTGCTCTGCGCAGTAATAAGTCCAGCAGATTCACTGACTACTCAGAATCAACAACCGAAGTATTTCTTTTCATGCTCAATTGAATAATCGAACTTCCGCAAAAGCAGCTGATCAAAAAACAGGATTTTGACTCAGCCGCTCTTGACGATTATCCATAACAGGACCATAATAAAAGGTGTTTTAGATTATTCAGAAGTCTGACATGACCTTTAATTCGAAAAGCCGATTCCCAAAAAAGGTTAAGGTTTTCCCGGAAATATACAATAACAGTGCTGCAGCTGATGCTGCCGAACTTCTTCAGGAGGCATAAATAATGAACGAACAAGAGAACAAAACGATCCTCGATCTGTATCTGGAGGGCGGCTATAACTGTGCGGAATCCATTCTGCTCTGGGCAAATGCATATTACGATCTGGGCTTAACGGCTGAAGATATGAAGCTTGTGAGCGGTTTCGGCGGAGGCCTCGGCTGCGGAAAGAGCTGCGGTGCGCTTTGCGGCAGTATTGCGGTACTCGGAAAACTCTTTGTCAAAGAACGTGCGCATGCCACTCCGGACTTCAAAGAACTGATCGGCGGATTCGCATCGCAGTTTGAAGCTCACTTCGGCAGCATGGACTGTACAGATCTGAAGCAATCGGCCTTCTTTCATCCTGAGACCCGCTGCCTGAGTCTCGTGGAAGGGACAAAGACGCTTTTAAAAGAATATGTTGAAAAGAACAGATTTGAAAACTGAAAACGGGAGGATAAAATGGAACTGATTCAAATGATTGAAAATCGCCGCAGCATCCGGAGTTATACCGGTGAACCGATCCCGGAAGATAAACTGCAGCTGATCCTGCAGGCAGGTCTTCTGGCCCCCAGCGGAAGAAATATCAAGCCGTACGAATTTCTCGTCATCAGGAACAAAGAAACACTCGAAAAGCTTTCGAAATGCCGACCGCAGGGACCGCAGATGCTGAAAGATGCGGATGCCGCAGTCGTCGTGATCGCGGATACTTCCGTGCAGGACGTCTGGCCGGAAGACTGTTCCAATGCCATGATGCTGATGCATCTGACGGCGTCTTCACTCGGTATCGGAAGCTGCTGGATCCAGGGACGTCTCCGTCCTTCACCGGACGGCCGTACTGCGGGAGATTATGTCAGAGATCTGCTGGGATTTCCGGAAAACTATGCACTCGAAGCGATCCTGTCTCTGGGAATGCCCGCCGTTTTTCCGGAACCGAAGCAAAAAGAAAACGCAGATATGAAAAAAGTGCATTATGAGCGCTGGTAATAAAGAAGGACAAAATGAGCAGAGTAAAACTGACTGTAACAGAAAGCCGATGCCGATGCGGATATGTGAAGGCGGGAGATACATTCATCGTTGATGACTTATGCCCGCCGTTGTGTCATGAGTTATGGAATTCCATATATCC
>JAZUFC010000044.1:0-5217 GCA_045640465.1 Lachnospiraceae bacterium
GCCCAGCTCTTCGCACCAGTTGACCGGCATATCGATATATTTTGCATAGCCCTTCAGGTAAAGCTGCTTGAAGAGCCACTGTGTCCAGTGATAGTATTCGGAATCGGAGGTGGCGATCAGCTTGCTCCAGTCATAGTCAAAGCCCAGTTCCCGAAGCTGATGAGAAAAAGTCTTGATATTCTCCTGCGTAAATCCCTCCGGATGATGGCCTGTGGTCACCGCATACTGCTCTGCGGGAAGGCCGAAGGAATCATAGCCCATGGGATGCAGCACATTATAGCCCTGCATGCGCTTCATACGGGACATGATATCCGTTGCGGTATAGCCCTCGGGATGGCCGGCATGGAGGCCTACGCCCGAAGGATAGGGAAACATATCCAGAACATAATACTTCGGTTTGGAGAAATCCCAGACGTCTGTTTTGAAGGTCTCATGCTCCTCCCAGTATTTCTGCCACTTTTTTTCGATCAATGCGGAATCGTATCTTTCCATTATTGCTGCTCCTCTTTCCAAACTGTTTCGTATATTGATATCCGTGAATCAGAATATACGCCAAAAACCCAGAATGCCGTTACCTGCCTGTTGACTCCTAGCATCTCGCCAGGTGGGTTTCCGCAAAGTGCTTGCTGTCTTCCACTCGATGGAGGCCTGACATCTGCATCAAGATATAGGAATCCCGTTTTCAGTCATGTAGGATCAAAATAGCAGGAAATGCGAACATTCCAGGACAATGGTCATTATAGCAGATTCTCTGCCGGATGACAATTCTTTTCTTTGCAACTGCAATTCATTCTTTCATTCTGAGGATATTCAGAATATGCTCAAAATCCGCAGGAAGCGGGACCGTAAACTCCATGTACTCATGCGTCGACGGATGGATAAAACCTAAAAGGTATGCATGCAGGAGCTGTCCTTCCGTTTTGAAGGGACATTTTCTGGTTCCGTACACAGGATCTCCCGCAAGCGGATGCCCGATCGAAGTCATGTGCACACGGATCTGATGCGTTCTTCCCGTTTCCAGACGGCACTCCACATACGTAAACTCACCGAAGCGCTCCAGCACGCGGTAATGCGTCACGGCTCTCTTTCCGTTCTCCGGATCGATCGCCATCTTCTTCCGGTCCTGACGGCTTCTTCCGAGGGGCTGGTCTACGGTGCCTTCATCCTCCTTTACGTTTCCGTGTACGAGGCAGACATATCTCCGGCCCATGGAATGCTCCTGAAGCTGTGAAGCGATCAGATTATGCGACAGATCATTTTTGCAGGCGATCACGATGCCTGTCGTGTCCCGGTCGATCCGGTGAACGATACCGGGACGGAGAACACCGTTGATCCCGGAAAGATCTCCGCAGTGATGAAGCAGCGCATTCACCATCGTTCCCGTATAATGACCGGGTGCGGGATGAACGACCATGCCGCGCGGCTTGTTTACCAGAATGACATCGCTGTCCTCATAAACGATATCAAGCGGAATGTCTTCCGGAAGTACGGAAATCGTCTTCATTTCCGGAAAAGACAGAGACACTTCGTCATCCTCCTTCAGGATCAGACTCGGCTTCACGGCTTTTCCGTTTACAAGGACCTGCTCTTCTTTGATCAGCTTCTGAAAAAAAGAACGGCTTCTCTCCGGAAACAGGCCTGCAAGGACCGCATCGATCCTTTCGCCCGCAAGATCCTGATCAATCCTGACTGTTTCCATCCCCGCCCACTTTCTTTTCCTTTTCCTTCAGGAAAGGAAAGACTGCTTCCAGTTCCGCGTCTTTATAAACAAACAGGATCAGTGCCGCAAGCAGGAAGACGGAAACCGTCACATAACAGTCCGCGACATTGAAGACCGGGAAATTGATGAGTTCAAAATAGATAAAGTCCACAACGTACTTCTGTGCCGTGCGGTCGATAAAGTTGCCGACCGCGCCCGCGATCACAAGCGTCAGACAGATATTGGCCGGCAGAAACCGCTTCGTGTGCGGGATCCTGTAAAGGATCAGCACAACAAGTGCGAGAATGATCACGGTCATCACCGCAAACAGGATCTGATGCTTCTGAAGGAGGCCGAAAGCCATGCCTTCGTTTTCCAGATACTTGAACCGCAGTACCTTCGGGATCAGAATAATATCATCTTTTGCTTTCAGTACACGTACGGCCCAGTTTTTCGTGATCTGGTCCAGGATCACCAGCATGGCCGCGATGACCAGACACACCGCTGTCTTCAGTAAACGTTTTTTCACATATCTCCTATCCGCAGAGGCTTTGCGGCCGCTGCCTGAGTGAAATCGAGCGGGATGACTGGGCACCCCGCTTTCTGCTCGCGTTTGGTTTTTCAAAATCCCGCGGGGCCCCTGCCCCGCTTCTTGCTCATGTTTGTTCACTCCGTGAATGCATAAGAATGCTCGCATGCAAGCATGCAGCAATTCTTATGCATTACGGAGATGTTATTTGAGCATGTTTACCTGATTCAGATCGATCATATCACCGATGATCTCATCAAAATCTCCGGAAAGGCTGGTATCGGGGGGTACGACGATAAAGATCTTCTTGGAGATCTTCTGCAGGCTTCCGCCGACGGTATAGCAGGCACCGGATGCAAAGTCGATGATACGCTGTGCCGCGGACATATCGATCCCTTCCAGATTCAGAACGACAGCTTTTCTGGAAAGAAGCATGTCGGCGATGGTATTTGCGTCATCAAAGCTCTTCGGAAGGATCATGCAGACTTCGCTGGAGGCCTGACGGCTGCGCATCTGAGTGATCTGCGTCTTTGCCTGCTGCTGGGGAGCCGGCTGTGACGCTGCTTTTGTGCTCTTCGGCGCACTGTAATAACTCTCCTCCTCATCCTCATCGTCTTCGGGATCAGAATAGGAATAGCCCTTCTTTTTAGATGCACGTGAAGGCTTCGCCGCTTTCTTTGCGGGTTTTACATCCTCCTCATCATCAAGATCGTCATAGTCATCGTAATCATCATAATCATCGTCGTCATCCGAGACCATCTTCATTTTCTTTAAGAAATCATCCACTACGCTCATCTCATTGCTCCTTTGTATATACTCTCTCGCCGAAGAGCGCGGTACCCACGCGCACCATGGTGGCGCCCTCCTCGACTGCAATACAGTAATCGTTCGTCATGCCCATAGAAAGGGTATTCATTCTAACATTATCTATGTTTTCTCTTCCGATGTCAACCGCAAGATCGGCCATTTTGCGAAAAACAGGCCGGTTTTCTTCAGGATCCTTTACAAACGGCGCCACACACATCAGTCCTTCGATCCGGATCCCGGAAAATGCAGCCATCTGACGGACCTGTTCCTTTGCCTCTTCGAATGAAAACCCGTATTTGCTTTCTTCGTTTCCGGCATTGATCTCAACCAGGACAGGCGTCACCAGTCCCTGTTTCAGAGATTCTTCCGAAATTGCCTCTGCAAGCTGAAGCGAATCGACCGAATGGATCATGACCGCCCTTCCGACGGTCTGTCTGATCTTGTTCCGCTGCAGATGACCGATCATGTGATAATGATACTCCGGATGGATCCCGTGTTTTTTCACGATCTCCTGCACATGATTTTCGCCGAACTCCGTCTGACCGAAGGAGGCAAAAGTCTCCATCATGGAAACAGGCTTTGTTTTGGATACGGCGATCAGCATGATCTTTTCCGGGTCTCTTCCGGTCTTTTCAGCTGCTTTTCTGATATTCTCTCTGACAGTCTGATAGTTTTCAAAAAGGTCCATGATACTTTCCGTTCTACTCAAAGATCAGATCATTTTCCGAAACGCTTCCGGCATTCAGAACGATCCTGTCATAAGCCTGAATTCCGCCCCGTACATCAGGAGAGACCACCACGTAGGATGTCTCCAGTGAATTCTGCAGCCTGACGACCGGCTTGAAGATGCAGTAGCCGTAATTGATCTGATATACACCCTCCACAGAAGCCATCACGCCGAGCGTCATCTCTTTTCGTTCGAGGCTTCCGTCCTCCTGCCTGATCTCCGCGACCAGCACATCCCCTGCAGAGAGGCTGTCCGAGATCACATAGCAGACATCATCACCGATAATGAAATTGTTCTTTTCATCCTCCGCTTTCTGGTAAACGGTGCAGGACTTGAAAAGAACGCTGTCTCCGTCCTTTAAAAGAACACCCTTTCCTCCGCTTTCGCCGCCGCTTGTGATAAAGCACGATTCAACGACAAAGAAGGACTTTTTCACAATAGCTGATTCCGGTATCTTGTAGCCGTTCACGCTTTTATCAAGGATCTGAAAATCCGTAAACCGGCTGTTCAGAAAATTGCCGCCGTATTTCTGAAATGAGATCACGCCGAGGAGCGATCCGTCCGCACCTGCGACCGTCTGAAACGCACCGGTGATCTCAAGACCGTTTTCCGCGCGGATCGTCATGTTCTTTCCGGCGCTGTAGCGTGCCTCTTCCTCTTTGTTCAGAAGAAATACCAGAGAAAACTTGTTGTCGGAGGCTGTTTTATACAGAAAATCTCCGGTCTGAAGCCTGTCTGAGCTGTAGGGGACATCCGCATGATAGTTCTCCGATGTAAAATCGGCCGCTCCGATCTCCTGAACAGACCTGTTTTCATAACCGTCCCGGTAGAGAAGAAAGAATCCGGTCGAAGACGTATAGACCGCCTCGTAATCGCTGTCTGCCATCACGGAACGGATCGTTTCGTCCTCTTCTTTCAAAAGCTGCTGATAAACGCTTCCCTGAATATCCGCACGGATCTTCATCACGCTTTCAAAATGAAGCGGATCATAGGACTCTGCGGATCTGTCGATCACGTTCTGGATCTTCCTGCTGCCTTCCTGACTGAAAACAGTCTGTCCGATATAGCTGTCTCTGACTGTCTTCTGTAGCTTTCCCGTGCTGTCCAGCGTACAGATGAGCTTTCCGGAAGACAGGCGGTCTCCGGAGGACGCAAAATAAGTGACATATCCGTCCTTCTGTGCCGTAAAGATCTCTTCGTTTCTCAGGATCAGGCCCTTATGGCTGCCGGATATGTTGTCTTCCCCCGCTGCGGGCACCAGAAATGCCTGAACGGCGCTTCTTCTGAAAAACAGTACGCCCTGGATCACAAAATAGACAAAAAGCAGCACAAACACGACCGTCACGAATGTCACGGGATAACGGTGTATGTTTCTGATCACATTTCTGTCCTGGTTTTCCATTGTTTCAGTTCTGTGTGATGACCGACAATAGCGTATTCATCTGAATATAAAGT
>JAZUFC010000045.1:0-2907 GCA_045640465.1 Lachnospiraceae bacterium
ATGAAGGTAGGAAAAGAAAGCATCCACTTTCGGCTTCACTTCCGACTGTCTCCGCCGGAGTCTTTCTTCCGGGGAAACCTCTTTCAGAGGCCCGTCGGCATGATAGATCGCATTCAGCAGCATCTGGGCTCTGTATTCCAGGAGCGTCTCGATGTATTCGTCCGTTTTTCCTTTCAGATCGAGGATCAGAAGGGCCATGACCAGACGTCGGCGGGCATGCATCATGCAGCCGCAGACCGTGATGGTGCCGCCTGCCTCCTCTTCGAGAAGACCGTAGGAACAGTAGGCATCACTGGTGATGAAACCGCTGTATCCCTGCTTCAGGTAGAAATCCCGCAGGTGCTGCGTGTTCCTTGTCAGTTCATAGCAGAAGACGATGATCGGATTTCCGGAATAAAGCTCGCTGGTCGTATGTACCCACATGTACCTGACTGCACCTGCCTTTCTCCCGTCATTGATCACCTGCAGGGTCGTCTCGTCACTCTGCGTGTATCCGGAGCTGACGAGAAGAGAACAGAGGTATCTGTAAACGACGTAGAACAGATCGGCAGCGAAACGGATGCACCAGTTTGCCATGTTCGCCCGGGACAGGAAAACACCGTCCCTTGCAAGATCCGCCTCGATCCGGTAAAAAGGAAGTCCGAGAGTGAACTTGTCATACATGACCTCTGAAACCAGGGATTCGGAGACCAGGGATCCCGGGAGAAGCTTTCCTGCATAGGGCATCCGGAAAAGTTCATGCTCAAGACCGGCGGAGATCACCGGAACGAACGTGCTCTTTACGTATTTCGTAGCGCGGACGCTCTCGATCACGCGGTATTCCGTCCAGCCCCGGATGGCCCAGTTGCCTTCCCCGAACCGTTCATTGAGACCGTCGATGTCCAGAAGGAACTCCGTATGCTTCGGAAGCCGGGATAGATCCGCTTCCCTTTTCCCGGCGGTCTTCCTGTGCCTGTGTTCTCCGCTGCTTCCCGAAGATCCTGCAGATGGGTCAGGTGCCTGTCCCGGATCCGGAAAGGCGGTCGTGCCGAAGGCGGCATCCTCATCCAGAGGATCTTCGCTGCTTTCTCCGGCCATGGCTTTTTTCAGGGCGGCCGATGTCGTTTCGGTGCTCCTTCCGTAAAGATCCCGATTCCGGAGACCCAGCTGATCGGAGAGATGGAGGTTTTCCTTTTTGAGGAGCTCGTTTTCCTTCTTCGCCCCGGAAAGCTCGTCCTTCATCTGCCGGAACTGGAGCGCCATCTCCGTCTGAGCCGCGGCAAGGGTGTCCCGTTCTGAAAGGACCTCCGAACAGAACGTAAGGATCTCACAGACAACGGAGAGGACCTCTTTATTGTCTGTGAGTGTTTCGATCTGCCGGTATCTTTCCAGAAGAACTGCCTGCATGGAGCTTATCTTCCGGGAGTAGCTTCTGCACAGAGCACCGCGCAGCGGGTGATATGCTTTTCCATCTGTGAGATGAGCTCGCGGAGCCGCTGGTTTTCCGCGGAAAGTTCGGTGACACGGGCTTTGCAGCCGTTAAGTTCCAGGGAAAGCTCCCGGATCTTCTTCTCGGCCGCTGCAAGGTCGGCGGAAGCCTGGGTTTCGTCTTTCTCCTTTCCCTTCCGGCCGCGTTTTCCGGTCGGGATGACCTCTCCGGTCACGGGATCAACTTTTCCGATGAGTCTGCGCTTGGAACGGGACTGTTTCTTCTCCTCGTCCCAGTAGCTCTCGGACTCGTAAACATATGTGGTATCGGTATCCTTATGATACTGTCTGATGATTGCCATTCCGGCACCTCCTCGTTACATTTGTCATGATTATTATATCACTTATTGTAACGAGTGTCAAGTATAAAGTGACATTTATTTATAAATTTCTGTCACTTTTTCAGGACTTTTTCAGGAACTTTTTTCAAGGATTCCTGTGTCGGTTCCGGGCGCCTTTTCGTGCTTTTCCGCATGGAATTCCCGGATGGTCCCTTCAATGGCAAAGCCGTTCATCAGCAGCCGGTACTGTTCCTTTGAGAGTTCTTTCGCCTCATCCGGGGTCCTCGGCCACTGGAAACGGTTGCCTTTGGTAAGGCGCTTCATGATCACAGAGGTGCCGTCACCTTCATAGATGATTCCTTTGATCCGGTCCGCGCGCGTCCCGCAGAACAGGAACAGCGTTCCTTTTTCGATTGGATTCAGGCTGTAGTGAAGCCTTACATAGCTTGAGAGTCCGTCTATCCCGTACCTGAGATCCACCCGGCCGCAGCAGACGATGACACGTTCAAATCCGATCCCGTCCTTAAGCATTGCGGATACTCCGGATGACTCTGATCAGGGAATCCTCTTCCCAGGCTCCGTTCATGAGGATCCGGCAGTCGCCGAGCTCGATCGTAAGGCCGGGATTCTGAGAAGGTCCTTCCACGGTGTGAACGGAAGAGGTGATCTCTTCGGATTCCTCTGTGAGATAGGGAGTGATATCGGCGAACCCGGCGCCGGTACCTGACGGGATCAGGGAATCCTCCTGGCGGTCATCTATCATCTGGTCAGCCATTAAATGGCGCAGATGACGCTGCCAGTAGTACATCTGCCGGATCCGGATGCCGTTGGCCTCGCACCATTCCTTTTTCGTGCCGCTGGTACGGCCGTTGCATTCATTAATGATACGAAGCCAGTTCTGCCGGCGGATCATTACGATTTCCTTGTCCATTACCTTTTCCTCCCTAATGTTTCTCGGAGATCATTGTAATGGCTTGGAGAATGTCAGAAAAGACACACACTATTTAACGCTTACAAAAGTAAAATCACCGCGGCTGTTCTGATGAGGAGTTCGCCGCAGAAGCTCGAAAATAGCGGATTTAGTAAAAAACCGCGCCTGCCAGCGCATTCATCTAAAGCTTGCGCCAGCGACATTCCGCCACAACATTGCGATATTACG
>JAZUFC010000046.1:0-5968 GCA_045640465.1 Lachnospiraceae bacterium
TTCCTGTCTTGTATTTTCGCTTCGTCTGCTTTACAATAGGCAGGTCAGTATTACGATAAACCTTTAAAGGAGGTTCCCCTTGAAAAAACAAAACCGTCTTACCTATGCGATCGTCGGTGCCGCTATCATGCTGCTCTCCGGCATTGCCTATGCGTGGTCAGTACTCAGTGTTCCCATCGGAACGGAATTTCCGGACTGGAGCAAGGCCCAGTTGAGCACCACCTTCACGATCGTAATGATCTGCTTCTGTATCGGCTCGCTCGCCGCAGGTCTTCTGGCATCAAAAGTGAAAGCTTCGATCTTCATCATCATCGGTGCCGTCTGTGAATTCGCCGGTCTTCTGATCGCTTCAAAAGCCGGTTCGCTCTTTACTCTTTACTTAGGCTTCGGCATTTTCTGCGGTCTCGGCTGCGGTCTCGTATACAACGCCGTCATGGGCACTGTCATGAAATGGTTTCAGGACAAGCCCGGCATGATCTCCGGCGTTCTTCTGATGTGCTTCGGTTCGTCCAGCTTCCTGATCGGCAAGCTTTCCCAGGCCTGCACACCCGATACCGTCGGTGCATGGCGGAAGACCTTTGTCGTGATGGGCCTCATTATTTCCGTCGGTACGATCATCTGCTCCTTCTTCATGAAAGCTCCCGAAACGTCTGCGAATGCCGCTTCCAAAGATGTTCCCGCCGATACGGAACAGGATTACAGTCCGCTCAAGACCCTTCGCCAGCCGGCATTCTGGATCTACTTTGTATGGGCGGTTCTTGTAAGCGGTGCAGGTCTTTCCCTGATCGCACAGGCCAGCGGCATCGTGAAGGAGTCCAGCGCTTCCGTAACGGCTTCCTCCGTTGCCACGATCGTCGGTCTGATCTCCATCTTCAATGCAGTCGGCCGTATCCTTTTCGGCGGCATGTTCGATAAGTACGGAAGAACCGTTTCGATGCTTTCCATCTGCGTTCTGTACATCCTGACCTGCCTCCTTCTGATTCCCGCGATCAAGCTCGGAAGCATCGTCCTTGTCGTCATCGGTTTCATCGCAGGCGGTCTTGCCTACTCCGGCGTCACCCCCACGAACTCAGCATTTACCAGAAGCTATTTCGGCGTGAAATACTATCCGGTGAACCTGCCGATGATCAATGCAAACCTGCTGCTCTCCTCCTTCGGAAGCACGATCACAGGTCTTCTTTTTGATAAGACCGGTTCGTATATGAGCACCTTCGTGTTCATCATCGTCCTCTCTGTTCTGGGTATCACCGGAACCGTTCTGATCTCTCTGATCGATAAAAAGAAAGCCGGAAAATAACAATATCCGACCACTATGAAAGCCGAAACCGGCTGCGGAACATAGAGTTTCCGCAGCCGGTTTCCTTTCTGTCATTTTACTCCTGTCAGATCAGAGGTCTGATCCCGTCAGTATTTTTCGAGCACCTTTTTATATGGGGCGATCATCCCTTCTTTCACTTTGTTTCCGGCTTTTTTCATCAGCTTCTCATCAGACATCAGCGCTCCGACCAGATACATCTTCATCATGGTTCCGCGCTTTTTCTGCGGAAAATCGTACTGACCGTGCGCTTTGTAGAATTTGTGATCCGCCCGCATCATTCCCTGCATCTGCCAGATCAGATCCCGGAATATCTTCATCCCGCCGACCCCGAGGAAACCGGACGGCTGAACATAATGATGACCGGCCGCATAGACGATCTTTGCCGCAAGATCATCGATGGAATGATCCGTATCTTTTTCATCGGTTGCAGTCCCTGCGAGGAAATTGCCGCCGACCTCCGCACGTCCCTCTATGATCATCTGCAGATTCTTTTCGGCGGAATAATCGCCGCTTATGATATAGCCGAAAGGCTTTCCCATGGTAACGGTACGGTGCCCGTTGCAGAACTGCCGGTCATCGTACATTTTAAAGCGGCTGCCCATTGAATGATCTTTGATCGTAAAGGCGATCACGATCGCCTGCGCATTTTGAATGTTTTCACGCAGATAGGTATCGAAACCGTCAGTGTACACACACTTTCCGCTTCCCGCACAGTGAAAGCAGCTTAAGCATCCGCCCCTGAACGGGAATTCACGGATATTGACAAGACGCGCCGCATATCCGCAGGATAAACGGAAGCGGTCGATCATCGCGGCAAGCTGCTGATCGTTTTCCGAAAGATTGGCAACGATCACAACGTCGCCCGGCTTTTCCGCTCCCCGGGCTGCCGGAACCGTCACCGGCTATGCTTCTCCCGCCTGATCACACAAAAAGGATCCGGCAGCCGCCGGATCCTTATAAAGACGTTTTCTGTTATGATCAGATAACAAAATTCTCCATGTACTTCTTGGAAAGCTTCAAAGAGTTCAGGATCTCCTCATGAGAACCTTCGAATGCACGGTCTTCAACCTCGATGCAGGTGCATCCGTTGTAGCCGATATCGGTCAGTGCGGATACATACTTGCCCCAGTCCACATCGCCGAGACCGGGGATCTTCGGAGACATGAAATCAAGCGGATATGCCATGATGCCGACATCATTCAGCTTATCGGGATATACCTTGATGTCTTTGTAGTGAACATGGAAGATCTTATCCTTGAATTCGTAAATAGGCTTGATATAATCGATCATCTGCCATACGAAATGAGACGGATCGTAGTTGATGCCGAAGTTGTCATACGGAAGGATCTCAAATACCTTGCGCCAGTTTGCGGGAGTGGTCATGATGTTCTGTCCGCCCGGCCACTGGTCGACGCCGAAAAGCATCGGGCAGTTCTCGATAGCGACCTTCACGCCCAGTTCTTTTGCAAGGTCAAGGATCGGCGGCCATACTTCCTTCATGATCTCGAGGTTGGCATCGAAAGTCTTGAACTGGTCTCTTCCGATAAAGGTAGTGACAAGATTCACGCCGAGCTTTGCGGAAGCTCTGATCACGTTCTTCAGATGTTCAATATTGGCAGCTCTCTTTTCAAGATCCGGATCCATGGTGTTCGGATAGAATGCCAGAGAAGAGATCGCAACGCCTTTTTCATTTGCATAATCAGCCACATGCTTCGCGTATGCATCATCGGCAAGGACCTTTTCGCAGTCGATATGGCAGGTTCCCGCATAACGGCGCTCGGAATCACCGCCGCCCGGCCAGCAGGCTACTTCCACACACTGGAATCCCAGTGAAGAAGCGGTATCCATCATATCTTCGTAATTCCAGTCTTCCAGAATCGATGTAACAAAACCAAGCTTCATGTTTACATTCCTCCCTGTTAAGCGGTTTTCCCGCTGAAATTCAATTTTACTGCCGTCCCTCCCGGGGACACAGCACTCCTTTTATATTGTACTACACGAAAATACGGGCTTCGTATCAATATTGTATGGATTTTCTTGTAATTATGTATGATGATGCCGCTTCTTTAACGGATCCTTTCCGGCTTCTGATAGACGTTATTGAGGTTCACGACTCTGGTGATCGAAAGCCAGCCCTTGTCTTCTGTTTCGTCTGCGGGTTCCGAGAAGCGCAGACGCATGGCATCCATCTCCTCTTCCGGCACATTCCGGTTCCGCCTGTGGTTGTTGCTTCTGCGGAGCTCCTCTGATGCCTTGATCACGATCAGATGATGTTCAAACGTGGGGAACCATTCCAGAAACTGCTCCCGCTGACCGCGCGTCAGATTGTCCGTATCGATGAGAATATCGATGTCCTCCGTCTCGCAGCGGTGGATCTCCTGAAAAAAGCTGATCCAGACGTCAAAGAAATTGGAGCGGTCCAGCTCTGTACCGTTCAGTTTTCTGTAGAATTCATCCACGCACAGATAGCGGAGTCCGTTCTCTTCCGCATATTTCTTTGCAAATGTTGTTTTTCCTGCGCCGGACAGACCGCACATCGCCACCATGATCGCCATACTGCTGTTTCCTTCTGTGAAATATTCAGTTTTCCGCCGTCCGGCGAAAAACGCTGACCCGAACATTATAAAAGATTCCCGCCGTAAATTCAACCGGAAACACAGCAGATTGAAAAAAGAGGCCCCGGAACCGGAGCCTCTGAAAAATATGTCACACCGGGTTCCGTGCTTCGCACTCCCGTCTGGCGTCTGCATCACGAAATTACATGACACACTCTACCTGATGGACACCTTCGGTATATCCCGAAAGGATGTTTCCGTCCGCCTTCTTTCCGTCTACGGTCATAGAGGCGATGCCCTTCTCATGTCCGTCAGGATTCGTGATATGGATGATGAATTCCGCACCTCTGAACTTACGGCTGACGGTGATCTCCCTGAAATCTCCGGGTACGCACGGATCGACCATCAGGCCTTCAAATTCGGGACGGATACCCAGAATATACTGGGATACGTTCAGGAAGGTCCATGCTGCGGTACCGGTCAGCCAGGAGTTCTTTGCCTGTCCGAAATGCGGCGCATCGATGCCGGCGATCATCTGTGAATAGACATAAGGCTCTGTGGAATGCAGATCCGAAATGTCCTCCAGATAGGAAGGAGCCGTCTTTCTCCAGACCTCAAACGCCTCTGTACCTCTGCCGATCCTGGTCTCCGCGATGGATACCCACGGATTGTTGTGGCAGAAGATGCCTGCATTCTCCTTGTATCCCGGCGGATAAGAGGAGATCTCGCCCAGATTCAGATAATAGTGGTGATAAGCCGGCTGCTGCAGTACAATACCGTACTTCGTATCCAGATATTTATGGACGGAATCCAGCGCCTGCTTTGCCTTACCTTCCTTCACGCCGACGTCTGCGAGCACGCAGAAGCCGTTCGACTCGATGAAGATCTTTCCTTCCTCACAGACATGAGAACCGATCGGTGCGGAATAGGCATCAAACGCACGGATGAACCATTCGCCGTCCCAGCCTGCCGACAGGATCGTATCGTACATCTTTGCAACAGAAGCCTTCGCATCCTCTGCCTCTTCGGTAAGTCCCTTATATGCAAGCATCTGTGCAAAATCGGTTCCGTAGCGCACGAACATCGCCGCGATAAAGACAGATTCCGCCACCGGGCCTTCGGACGGTCCGAATGTCTGGAAGGATTCGCCCGGATACTCGGAGAAGCAGTTTAAGTTCAGGCAGTCATTCCAGTCGGCTCTGCCGATCAGCGGCAGACCGTGCGGTCCGAGATGCGTTCTCGTAAAGTTGAAGGATCTTCTCAGATGCTCCAGAAGAGAGGTCGCGACGCTCATGTCACAGTCATAAGCCACGGTCTCATCGAGGATCGCAAAATCACCCGTTTCCTTGATATAGGCAGCCACACCTGCAATGAGCCATAACGGATCATCATTGAAGCCGGAACCGATGCCTGCGTTGCCCTGCTTCGTCAGCGGCTGATACTGATGGTATGCGCTGCCGTCCTGGAACTGCGTCGCCGCAATATCCAGAATACGCTGACGTGCACGGTCGGGGATCAGATGCACGAAGCCGAACAGATCCTGAGAGGAATCACGGAAGCCCATGCCTCTGCCGATACCGGATTCATAATAGGAAGCCGAACGGGACATATTGAAGGTGACCATGCACTGATACTGGTTCCAGATATTGACCATGCGGTCCAGCTTTTCGTCCGCTGTCTTTACATGATAGACAGAAAGCAGATCATCCCAGTATTTCTTCAGATCCGCCAGTGCATTCTCCACCTGCTCATCTGTCGCAAAGCGTGCCATTGCCGCAAGCGCATTGTCCTTTTTGATGATGTCCTGTGCTTCCCACTTATCGTCACGCGGATTCTCCGCATAGCCTAACAGGAACACGAAGCTCTTCTCTTCGCCGGGCTTCAGCGTCACCTTGATATGATGCGAACCGATAACTGCACCGCCGGATGCGATGGAGTTTGCGCTCTCGTTCTTCAGAACGACCTGCGGATTCTTTGTGCTGCTGTAGGTGCCGATAAAATCCTGCTGCTGCGTGTCAAAGCCGTCGATCGGCGCATTGACCGTAAAGTATGCAAAATGATTTCTTCTTTCACGGTATTCGGTCTTGTGATAGAT
>JAZUFC010000047.1:0-3237 GCA_045640465.1 Lachnospiraceae bacterium
TGTCGGGACCGCACCTTCGATCTTTTTTCCGTAATTCCGTTCAAGCGCGGCTTTGACCATATCGGCATAGGAGCCGGAACCCAGTGCCATCTTCTTCATCTGCCTGTACGTTTCGTTCCAGTCCTTCTGTTCGGCATCCAGGAAATCGTCGCAAACATTGTATGCCTCCGCATAATGTATCTTGGCCCCGCTGATGTTGACAAAGGCAACGATGCCGAGCTTCTGATCGGGAACGGTCAGTACGAGTGCGGACATGCCTGTAATGCTTCCGCCGTGCTCGATCATCTTATGTCCTCTGTAGGATTCGATGAACCAGCCGAAACCGTAGGAATAGAAATCCATTTCATCGAAATCGGGACCCAGCGGAGCATCGAGCAGCATCTGGGGACGTCTTATCTCATTCATCGATGCCTCCGAAATGATCTGTTCGTCACCGACTTTACCGAGATTGAGATTGAAGTCCGCCCATTTCAGCATATCGTTCACACAGGAGATAACGGAGCCTGCGGGGCCGAACGGCGCACCGATGCCCTTTGATCTGTCTTCACAGAGGAATCTCATGTAATCGACTCTTTTATATTTTCTGTCCGGATCATCAAACACCTCTAGATATCCGGCTGCAGCGTTATCGTCATCAAGCATGTCATCCACATAGAAGAAGGTACGGTTCATACCGATCGGCCGGAGAAGCTTCTCGGTCACGAATCCCTCTCAGGTCATGCCGCTGAGCTTTTCAACGATCAGACCGACGACCACAAAGCAGAAATTGTTGTAGTACCATTGATTTCTGAGTGTCCAGCAGCTGTTCATGTTTTTCATGCACTCGCCCATCTCCTGGCGTGTGACCTCGTTTATTATCCAGTACAGATCATGTCTCGGCAGACCCGTACGGTGGCATAGCATATCACGGATAGTGACCCTCGGTGTGACCGCATCATCCTTGTATCTGAACCAGGGCAGATGCTTTATCACCGGATCGTCCCAGTCCGCAAGGCCGTCATCGACACACTTGGCCATCGCGGCGGCGGTAAATGCCTTTGAGCAGGATCCGATCTGATATAATGTATCCGCATTGCTCTTAAGCCCCTTTTCCACATCGGCCATTCCGAAACCGTCGGCAAGTACGACCTCACCGTCCTTAATGACGCCGAAACCCATGGAAGGCTGCTCCCACAGGGCTAACTGTTCATTGATCTCCTGTCTAACCTTTTGTGCATCAAACATCGTTCAAATCTCCTTTAACAACTAAAGATCTTCTTCCAGGATCCCGAGACCCGGCTTATCCAGCAATGTGAACACACCTCCGTCTCTGGTAAATCCGCCGGTAATACCGTCATCATCGCCGACATAGAACATGAAGCTGTCGCAGTCCGCTTCGACGATCGCCTTCTTTGCCGCCACGAGGCTGACTCCAGCGGTGATCGAGACCTTGCATTCTCCCATGCAGCCTACCATGCAGCCTATACCCGCCTTTTCGGCGATGTCTGCGATCTTCGCGCCGTTATACAGTCCGCCGCACTTCATCAGCTTGATATTGAAAAAGTCCGCGCATCTTCCCTTTGCCGCTCTCTCTGCGTCATAGGGATTATGAATGGATTCGTCGAGCATCAGTCTGACCGACGTATCGTTTCTTCTCATCAGTTCGGCCGCTCCGTCGAAGTCCCACCAGGGCAGGAACTGTTCCGCAGCATCGATGCCGATCTTTTCGAATTCGGCCAGGGCTCTGAGGCTCTTTTCGACATCGTATCCCTGATTGGCATCGATGCGGATGCGCACATCGTTGCCTACCGTCTCCCTGATCATGCCGAGCGTACGCAGATCCTTCCCGGGATCAAGACCGATCTTGACCTTGAGGATCCGGAATCCCTTGTCGAAGACATATCTTCCCGCTTCCTCCGCCATTACCTCAGGGCTGTCCATACCGATGGTGATATCGTTCAGGACCACGGGATCGGTACCGCCCAGGACCTTCCAGACCGGAAGATTTCTGTACTTGCCGATGATGTCATACAATGCGATATCGAATGCGCACTTGGCGGAGCCGTTGCCGTAGATCATGGAATCCATCAGTTTATGAGCACCTTCGATATCCAGCGGGTCAAAGCCGATAAACGCCTTTGCGAACATTTCCATCACGATATAGCAGGTCTCCATGGTCTCGCCCGTAACGAAAGCATCCGGTGTGGCAGCGCCCAGACCGTAGATACCTTCATCCGTCATGATCTTTACGATCCAGTTGTTGGCTGTTGCCACAGTACCGTACGCGACCCGGAGAGGCTTCATCAGGTCCGCACTGAATTTCGTTATTTTCACATCTGTGATCTTCATTATTTTCTCCTGTCCGTGCTTCGGCCTCTCAGACCTTCTGTACTCCTTCCAGGAATACGGCCTTTACATCCTGCAGAGCCTCGAGATCTTCAAACGGCTTTCCGCCGACGACGATCATGTCGGCACTGAGACCTTCCCTGATCATGCCGAATTTATCGGCGCAGCCCAGTGCCTCGGCACCGTTCTTTGTCGCACATTCGATGGCCTGCATCGGGGTGATCCCGTATTCCACCATCATCCTGCATTCTTCATATACCGGGGCGACTCCGGGATAGCCGGCGCAGTCCGTGTCCGTGCCGCAGGCCACTCTGACGCCCGTGTCATACAGCATTCTGAAGTTGTCTTTATAAAGCCGGCATGCTTCATTCAGATACGTCAGGGTATCCGTCAGATCTTCGGGGACGGGATCCCCGCCAAGTGCGGCATTGTACATATCGGCAACATATTTAAAAACGTAGATCGTCGGGACCCAGGTAAGGTCCTTTTCCTTCATCTCGAGAGCTTCCTCCCGTGTAAGGTGTGTGCCGTGCTCGATGGTATCCACACCGGCTGCGATACAGTTTCTGATGGCCGGATCATATCCTGCATGAGCCGATACCCTGGTATTCAGCCTGTGCGCTTCTTTTGTGATGGCCGTGATCTCCTCCGCGGTCAGCTCGTCACCGCGGTAACCGTGAGAGGTCAGGATCTTGATGAAGTTGGCACCGTCTCGGATATTGGTGCGGACAGCCTTGATGCATTCCAGATCGCCGTCGCATTCGTACACGGCACCGATCGAACCCGATCCGTGACCGCCGGTCATGATGATGCCGCAGCCGCTCGTAAAGATCCTCGGCGCATCGATAAAGCCGTTTTCCATCGCCCACTTGATCTGGGGACCGATATTGAACGGAGACGTAACGTCTCTTA
>JAZUFC010000048.1:0-3144 GCA_045640465.1 Lachnospiraceae bacterium
CTCAACTACGGCAATATCTATGAGCAGGAGCACGGCTTTGCCGGCGGCAGAAGCTTCGGTCTGACGATCGCGGCACTCGGCTTTTTAAGCGCATCGATCGGCGGCGTGATCCATCTGAATCTTTTAAGAAAGCGCGGTCTGGATTACGACTGGAACCATGATACCAAAACAGAGGCGCTTACGCTTCAGGATATTCAGAAACCCAACGAAACACCGATGAACGGCAGTATTGACAAGCTGACCGAGCAGATCGTTCTGATCGCGCTTGCCTATCTGATCGCTTACGGTATGATGGCGATCCTCGGCAGCCTTGTGGGCGCGCTGAAATCGATCCTTTTCGGCTTCAACTTCCTGCTCGGTGTGCTTTCCGCAAGTCTGATCAAGAAGATCAACAATCTGCTCATCAAAAAGAAGATCGTGGACCATCAGCATATCAGTTCTTTCCTGATGACGCGTCTGAGCGGCTTCTTCTTTGACGTGATGATCGTGGCCGGCATTGCGGCGATCCGCATCAATGTGCTGAAGGATTACTGGTACGTTATCATTCTGCTCGGTATCGTCGGTGCGCTGTCCACCTATTTCTACAACCACTATATCGCAAAGAAATTCTTCCCGGAATATACGGAAGAGCAGTTTATGGTCATGTACGGCATGCTGACGGGAACCGCCAGCACAGGCATCATCCTGCTTCGTGAGATCGACCCGGATTTCAAGACACCCGCAGCGGATAATCTGGTCTACCAGAACTTCCCGGCAATGGTCTTCGGCTTCCCGCTGATGCTTCTTGCGGCGATCGCGCCGGTGAAGCCGGTACTGACTTTCCTGATCCTTTTGGCGTTCTTCATCGTGATGAACGTGATCCTGTTCCGGAAGCAGATATTCAAATTAAAAGACAAAGAATAAATACAGAAAATAACGGAAGCGGCTGAAAAAACAGGATCAGCCGCTTCCGTTTTGTATAGTGCGCCACGCACATTTCTGATGAGTTTATCCGGGTCAGAGACCGTCTTTACAGCGCGATGATCAGAAGGCCGATGAACAGGCACAGCTGACCGGTTCCGTTTACGCACTGCTCGATCCAGTTGTTCTTTGCAACCGAGCTGTCCAGCTTCTTTGCAAGAACACCCATGCCGACCATGCCGAGCACCCAGAGAATAAAGAAGATGATCTGCGGGAAACCGGTGATCGCGGCCCACATACCCGGGAAAGAGATCTTTTTGCGGTCCACGATCAGGGAGATCAGCATGAGAAGAAAACCGACCGGCATGACGATGCGCATCTGCTTGTTCAGAATCGGGACATCCTTTCCGGAAACGCCCAGAATGACCTTCCAGAGGACCTTGAAGAAACCTGCCAGGAATGTCAGGCAGGCGCCGATGATGAAAAGAGGGCTTTTGAAGATCAGGCCGATCAGAATACTGCTGCCGCCGAAGAAAAGAACCGGAAGCGCGTCCACCAGCGCGAGCGTCAGTGTAAAGCCTTCATATTTGTTGTCTGTTGTGTTCTGAGATTTTCCCATGAATGATCCTCCTGTTATACGATATCTCTGCCTCTGCAGAAATCTGAACGCACCGTGAAATACGCGTCCGTCTTATTCAGTTTATCTGCTTTTTGAAAAGATGGCAAGGTTTATCACCCCTTCAAAATCCGTCAGAATGCACAAAGAATTCTGAAAAGTACGGCAATATGAACAAAGGAAACAAGGGGCGATTCTTTGCAGTAGGACGGAATCTATGGTAAGATTGAATAAGAAAACAGTGTTTCCGATCCGCGGATCCTGAAGAAAATGTATCCGTACGGATCGGTACCAGCAGAGGAAAGAGAGAGACCATGTCCACAAAAGAACTGACTGCAAGCCGTATTCAGCTGTTTCGTGATGCGGCGAATTTCAAGAAAACAGAGCGGATCCCGCATTTGTCTGCCGCGGTAACATGGAAGGTGTTTGATGCAGGATATACGCTTCAGGAAGCCATGACGCATTTTGATGTGATGGAGAAGTGCGTGCGGCATTTCCTGGACAACTATCCGGTGGATGCCATGCTGGATATCGGCATCCGCAACCAGTTTAATGTTACGGAAGCCTTCGGCCCCGGCGGATATTACTATTACACGGATGATGTCGTCGGCATCAAAGACCATGCGCACTGCACGCTGGACACGCTGGACGAATATCTGGAGGATCCTGAAAAATACATCTGGACGAAGCTTCTTCCGGAAAAGTACGGGGAAGACTGGAACAATAAGACGCTGGATGTCTGGAAAAAGACCTTTAAGGAATACATGGCCTACACAAGGTTCATCCTGCACATGAACGGTGTCATGAAGGAATACGGAATTCCCTCCATGGCGCCCAACAACCCGATGAAGGGCTCGATCCAGTTCGGCATCGAGGAGCTGGAAGCCAATCTTCTGGGCATTAAGCAGCTTTCGCTTGCGATGCGCCGCGGCCCGGAAAAGCTGGAGAGCTTCATCTCAAGGTGGGACGCGGAGCATATCGATCCTATTGTGGAGAATGTGAAAAACGGCAAGGGCCCGAATTACAAATACTGCTTTGATGCGTCGCTTATGATGCTGGCGCACAACATCATGAATCCGAAGCAGTTCGAGCGCTACTACTGGCCGAGCCTCAAGAAGCTTCTGGACGCTTACGCGGAAAAGAAGATGAACGTCCGTATCTTCTGCGAAGGCTCCATCGGCAGATATCTGGACTATTTCAAAGACTATCCGAAGGGACTTCTCACGCTGCATCTGGAGCTTGACGATCCGTTCGAAGTCCGCGAAAAGCTTCCGAACGCCTGCATTATGGGCGGCATGACCACCGATATGCTGGCGAATGCATCAGCCGATGAGTGTGTGGCTTATACAAAGCGCCTCTGTGAAGAACTCGGAAAAGAGGGCGGCTTCATCTTCAGCGAAAACAAGATGCTTTCCTACCGGAACGATGCAAAGGCCGAAAACATGGCGGCTGTCTGCAGGTTCCTGAACGAATACAGGCACTAAAGGAGGTCAGTATGGAAAAATATCTCTCCTACCCGGAAGGGTATAACAAACTGGTGCATGATATGCTTCCCTGGTATCTGCGCCCGGCAAAGAAAATGATGATGCGTCTTCTTCTGACGATCCTGAAAGACGGCTGACGCGAAA
>JAZUFC010000049.1:0-12160 GCA_045640465.1 Lachnospiraceae bacterium
GATGTGATCATGATGAGAGCGGAACAGAAAGATCTGGATGAAAAAGAGCTTGCGGCCGTGGCAGGAGGAGAACGTGAACCCGGAATATGGTGTTTGTATGATCATTTCTGCCTGGCCCTGTTCATGTGGTAATTTAATCGGCAAGTACATTTAATTTGAAAGTATAAAGGAGACAAAATCGATGAGCTTCAAGAAATTTAAGGCGGATCTGCTTTCAGACGAAGCCTTGAGACTTGAACTGGAAAATGCCGTGAAAGCTGCCAATCTTGAAAGCCTGGAAGAAAAAGAGGCGTTTTCCGTAGAATTCGGCAAGGCACATGGATACGAATTCACAGAAGAAGATATGAGCTTTGACAAGGCTGCTTCTAAAGATCTGGACGAAAAGGAATTGTCACTGGTTTCCGGAGGAAGCGTCAAAAGCAATTGCGACTTTAATTATGCATGTTCGTTTGCGTTCAATTCATGTGCTTTCTGCAATGAATGTTATAACAATCACAGCTGTCTGGAAAATGCCGGTGACTATTGCAGACAGATTTTCCTTACGCCCGATATGAAGTGATCCGCTCCGGATCCGCCATCCGGCGGCACGGGATGACAGATTTTAGTGAAAGGCAGATACCGATGAGATACATATTGAATGAACGCTTCACGCTTTGCGGGTATAAGCGGCTGCCGTTTGCTTTGCGGGATGAAGTTACGAAACACGTATCGTTTTTCAACAAGGCGCAGTTTGAATTCCTCTTATCCTGTTCCGGCAAGAAGGATCTGAATCTTTCAGAGAGTTCCGAAGGCGTGCGTAAACTTGCGGCGGAGCTTGAAAAGAGAAATGTGATCCGACCGTGCGGCGAAGGGGAAACGCGGAATCTGAAATATGTCGACTATCGGAATATCTATAAAAGCAATGTCCAGTGGTCGATTACGGGGAAATGCAATTATCATTGCCGGCATTGCTTCCAGTCCGCACCCGAGGGTGTGCTGAACGAACCCACGCTTGAGCAGTGCATGGATATCATTCGTCAGCTGGACGAGTGCGGCGTGAAGCAGGTTTCGCTTACGGGTGGAGAACCGCTGATCCGCAGAGATCTCTTTCAGATCGTGGATGAGATCCTCCGGCGCGGCATGGTCGTTACCATGATCTATTCCAACGGCAGGCTGATAACGCAGGAATTCATCAATAAACTGAAAGAACGGAATATGCATCCGGGGTTTCAGATCAGCTTCGACGGCGTGGGCTGTCACGACTGGATGCGCGGGGTGAAAGGCGCTGAGAAGATCGCGCTTAACGCGATGCGGCTTTTGCACGAGAGCGGTTTTCAGACTTCGGCCGCAATGTGTCTCTGCCGCGATAATGCCGGTTCGATCCGGGAGACGGTGAAAACGCTTGCCGCAGTGAATTGTTCAGGATTGAAGCTGCAGCGTACGGTGCCGCAAGGCGAATGGGAGAATGAGCCGGAGCATTTCCTTTCCTATGACGAAACCTTCCGGACCTATATGGATTATCTTCCGCAGTACAAAGAAGACGGCTGTCCGATTCCGATCCAGATGGAAGGCTTCTTCACTTATGACAGGAAGTCGGGCTACAGAATTCCCTGCCGCCGCGGAGCTGAAAGCATAGAACAGCTTGAGATCCTGCCGGCCTGCGGAGCGATCCATACTTCGCTGTACATCGGACCCAACGGGGCTGTTGTTCCGTGCATGACCATGTGCGGCACAAAAATCGAAAAGCTTTTCCCGAATGTATTTGAGATGCCCCTGCAGGATATCCTGACGGATTCAAGTTATACAGAGCTTACCGGTAAGCGCGTGGATTATCTGCAAAGCACGAAAGAAGAGTGCCTCAAATGCGAACACCGGCTGAATTGCTGCGGAGGCTGCCGTGCGTATGCCACGGGAACCGATTCGGACGATTATTTTGCAATCGATCCGGTCACCTGCAAGATCTTCAGGGAAGGATGGGACGTAAAACTTGAAATGCTGGCGGATCAGCTGTTCCCGAGAGCAGACGGTGCTTCTGCTTTTGGTGACGTGACAGATGCCGCCGGATTCTGCTGATCCGGATCAGAATCAGTAAAGCGCCGGGCTTCATCCCAGAGGAAGAAGACGTTCGCGGCATTTCAAAGAAATAGATTGAAAAGTACGGTCTGACAGGGTATGATTAATAAAGGAATATGAGCAGCGGCGGAAGGTTTGAAGAGAACAGACCGGGTTGTATCATGAATATACCGGCAGGTCCGGTAAAGTGACGAAAGGAAGAAATGAAAATGGCAGACTTCATGGAAAAATTAAAGGAACTGAACAACACGAAGGACAGCACCGCGCAGATGGATCCGCAGGATATGGAAAAGAACAGATTTATGGCGGTTCTTTCTTATATCTCATTGCTGGTACTGATCCCGATCTTCTGCGCAAAGGATTCTGCATTTGCGAAGTTCCATGCAAATCAGGGACTTACCCTTGCAATCGTTGAGATCATTGCATGGATCGTTCTCGGTATTCTGAAAAAGATCCCCATTCTCGGTATTCTCTTTACCATTGTCGATGTGGTTCTTTCTCTGGTATTCTTTGTGATTGCTGTGATCGGTATTCTGAATGCCTGCAACGGCAAGGCGAAAGAGCTTCCCCTGATCGGTAAGTTCCAGTTCCTGAAATAATGTCTGAAAAAGTGTTATTGGGTATGTCCGGCGGAGTGGATTCTTCCGCCGCGGCATACCTTTTGCAGAAGCGGGGTTATGAAGTCACCGGGATGACGATCATGCTCTGGCAGGGAGACGAAAAGAGCCGTGCAGTGTCGGAGGCTTCAGCCCGGGATGCCGCGCGTATTGCTTCAAAGCTCGGTATCGAACACCGGACGGTGGATTTCGGCAGCCTGTTTACGGAAAAGATCATCGGAAACTTTGTTTCCGAATATATCAGCGGAAGAACACCGAATCCCTGTATTCTGTGCAACCGCTATCTGAAATGGGGCGCGCTTCTTATGCTGGCGGACGAAATGGGGATCCCCTTTATCGCGACCGGCCATTATGCAAAGGCGGGGCAGCTTGAAAACGGCAGATGGACAGTCTTCTGTTCGGATTCTGCGGCAAAGGATCAGGCCTATGTGCTGTACCGGCTGACGCAGGAGCAGCTTGCAAGGACGATCTTTCCGCTCAGTGAATATACGGACAAGGAAGAGATCCGTGCACTGGCAAAGCAGATCGATCCGCAGATCGCGGTCAAAAAAGATTCACAGGATATCTGCTTTGTTCCGGATAACGATCATGCCGCATTTCTTGCGAGGAATTACGGAGCGCTTCTTCCCGGAGCAGGGAATTTTGTCGACCGCGAAGGCAGAGTGCTCGGTCCTCATAACGGCATCGTGAATTATACGATCGGTCAGCGAAAAGGACTGGGACTTGCGATGGGTCACCCGGTCTTTGTGACGGAGATCCGTCCGGAGAAGAATGAGGTCGTGATCGGCGAGAGCGAGGATCTTTTTTCTGCCTGCGTGCAGGCGGATGATCTCTGCTTCATGGGTATCTCCGAAGAGATGCTTTTATCGCGGACGGAAGGACTTCCGGCATTTGCGAAGATCCGCTACGGTCACAAAGGTGCTCCGTGCAGGATCTTTCTGAAGGAAAACGGAAAGCTGGAAGCGGTTTTCGATACGCCGCAGCGGGCTGCGGCGAAGGGACAGTCTCTGGTGGTATATAATGAAGCCGGAAACTATATTCTCTGCGGCGGGATCATCTGCTGAGCAGGGGCTTGATACAGACCATTTTCAGGGAAGAAGTCAGAGGACTGATTTCTTCCCTTTCTTGACAGAGGAGATGAAGAATTTGAAAACAGAGAGCAGAAAAATGAACGGGATGATCAATCTGATGAAATTCCTGTTTGCGTTTGCGGTCTTCGGACTGCATGGCAGCGAGATCTTCGGCGGGCATTTTTTTCCCGGCGGATGGATCTCTGTTGAGTTTTTCTTTATTTTCTGCGGCTTTACTCTGGCTCAGCGCGCAGAGAAGCTTCCGGATATCAGCGGCGCCGGAGCGATCGGTGAGGAGACCTTTTCCACGCTGAAAAAAAGGATCCTGAAGATCTTTCCGTATCTTCTTTCGGCGGCGCTCCTTTCCTTCCTTCTGAAGCATATCATCGTCAGCGGTTTTTCTTCCTGGAAGACGGATACGCTCAGGATGATCCCTGAGGTCTTTATGTCTCAGATGGCAGGTTTCCCGGGGTATTGGGCGACCGGCGTTTCATGGTTCCTTTCCGCAATGTGGATCGGCATCGCGCTCGTTTATCCGCTGATGCTTTCCGGAAAAGCACTGTTCCGGAAAGTGCTTGCACCGCTTTTTGCGGTCCTGATCTACGGTTATCTGGTGATCACGACCGGTACGCTGACGGAGCCCGGACGTTTCCTCGGTCTGGTCTTCAAGGGTACGCTCCGTGCACTGGCAGGGATCTGTCTCGGCTGCAGTTCGTTTGAGATCAGCAGAGTGCTTCGCGAAAAGAAATGGTCTTCTTACGGAATCGCTGCGGCTGAAATTACCGGTTATCTGGTGCTGTTTGTGATCATGATGGTCAAAAATGACGGCGAAACGTATGCATATCTGCCGTTCGTCATCATGGTGCTCATCGGTATCAGCGGAAGCGGCTGCGACGGTTTTTCGGAAAAGCTGGACGGACGGATCACCCGTTTCTTAGGTGACGTCAGCATGATCCTCTATCTGAATCATTATTATGTTGCGGATATTATTCAGAACCGTTTTCCGGGCGGTGCACTGTGGAAAAAGTTTGCACTGTACGCAGCGGTCACCGGTGTGATCGTCCTCGCAAATGTACTGGTGAAGACGCTGATCGAAAAGAAAAAGAAACGTGCATGAAGGATGAGACCACCGCAGGTTCTCACCACTTGTCAACAGGGGTGGTTCATGGTAGAATAATATCGGCTGAGAAGCTGCTGAAGGATCTCTTACATGCAGGCCTGCCGTTTTCGGGCAGAGCGGTATCGGCTGGAAAGAAGCGGGAGCATGGGAAAAATTTTTTATATCATCGGAAAAAGCTCGACCGGGAAGGATACTCTTCTGGAGAATCTGCTTCTGGACAGTGAGCTTTCTCTTCATGAGATCATACAGTATACGACCCGCCCGAGAAGGGACGGCGAGGAGGAAGGACGGGAATACCATTTTATTTCGATGGCCCGTTCCGAAGAACTGGAAAAAGAGGGCAAGGTGATCGAGGCGCGCGTGTATCAGACGGTCCACGGTCCCTGGAAATATATGATGGTGGACGACGGTCAGCTGTGTCTTGATCAGGAGAACTATGCTGCTGTCGGCACGATCGAGGCTTACCGGAAGCTGCGGGATCATTTCGGAGAAGACCGGGTGGTTCCTCTTTATATTTACGTAGAGACAGGCGAACGACTTCAGCGGGCACTGGACCGCGAACGGACTCACGAAGGTCCGAAGTATGCGGAAATGTGCAGACGTTTTCTTTCGGACGAAGCGGATTTTGATGATGCGCATCTGAAGGAGGCGGGACTCATAAAGGAAGACGGAAGTTATGTGAACGGCTTCGAGAACGCGGTGTTTGAGACTCTCTTTGAAGAAGTCAAAAGTCTTATTAAAAAAGAAATAAAAGACGCGTAAGGTTCACCGGAAGGTGTGACGCGGTTTTCCGGCATCACTGCAGAAAGCGGGACAAGGCAGGAGATCAGAAATATGGCTGAGGAACAGAACAACCGGATCACGGAAAGACTGAAAAAGCTGGCACTCTCCGGCCGTGTTTCCCATGCCTATATTTTTGAAGGAGGCGCAGAGGAGACCGCACACGCTGCGCGGCTCTTTGCAAAGTATGCAGGCGCGTCCGAGGCGGATACCGTACTCGTGCAGCATGAAAAGCCGAATCTGATCTCCGTGGATGATGTCCGTGCCGAGATCAATCAGTCTGTCCATATCAAACCTTATGACAGCGAAAAAAAAGTATATATCGTTCCGGAAGCTCAGAAAATGAACGTACAGGCGCAAAATGCGCTTCTGAAGACCATTGAGGAGCCGCCGGAATATGTGATGATCCTGCTTCTGACAGTCAATGCGGAGACGTTTCTGGAAACGATCCTTTCCCGCTGTGTACTTGTAAACATCTATTCCGAAGGCGGCGAAGGAAGCGAAGCGGAGACTGCACTTTTTGAGACTGTTACCGGTTTTCTGAAAAAGGCAGGGCAGGCAGAAACAAAGGATGCTGCGGATTTTGCGGCAGCCATGGGAAAATTCAAACTCTATACCGATGATGCGCTTGATCTGATCCGTGTCTGGTTCCGGGATGTGATGGTCTACAAGACCAGAGCGGATATAAACCTTCTCGAAAACCGCCGGGAGGCAAGAAGCATCGCGCGGATGGAAGGTCATGTGACTTTTGAAGGGATCAACCGGGTTCTTGAAGCGGTGGATACGGCAAGAGTCCGTCTGAATGCCAATGTGAATTATGATCTGACATGGGAGCTTCTCGGCCTGACGATCTGTGATGAGGTACGGGAATAAACGGTTCGGACAGGCACGGTACTTCGGAGACGTCTGAACGATCAATAAACAAATAAGGAATAAACGTGCAGCCTGCGTGCTGCACTTTGCGTGATAGATACGAAAGGAACAGCAATCGATGATAACAGTGATCGGGGTCTCATTCAGGGCCCAGTGTAAAATGTATTATTTCGACCCGCTTGACAAGGTTCTGGAAAAAGGACAGGGCGTTATTGTAGAAACGGCACAGGGAATCGAATTCGGTACAGTGGTCAAGGGAAATCACAAAATTACGGACGACCAGCTTCACGGAGAACTGAAGCCGATCATCCGCGCTGCGAATGAAGATGATTATGACCAGCTCCGTTTAAATGAGCGGAATGAAAAGACTGCACTAACGACATGCAAATACAAAGCGGCGGCTCACGGTCTTGAAATGAAGATCATCCGTGCGGAATACGCCTTTGACAGAAGCAAGCTGACATTTTTCTTCTCCGCGGACGGCCGTGTGGATTTCCGCGAACTGGTAAAGGATCTGGCAGCAGTCTTCCGTACCAGGATCGAACTCCGTCAGGTCGGTGTGAGAGATGAAGCAAAGCTGATGGGCGGCATCGGCATCTGCGGCCGTCCCTTCTGCTGTACTACCTGGCTTCCGGATTTTGTGCCGGTATCCATTAAGATGGCAAAGGAACAGAATCTTTCTCTGAATTCCGTAAAGATCTCCGGTGTCTGCGGCAGACTGATGTGCTGTCTGAAGAATGAGGCGGAGACATACAGCTATCTGAATGCAAAACTTCCCGATGTGGGACAGTATGTGAAAACGATCGACGGTCTTCGCGGCAAAGTCAAGTCCGTGAACGTGCTTCTGCAGAAGGTGAACATCCTGATCGGAGAAGGCGAGGACGAAAAGGAAGAGCGGGAATACAAGGTTGAGGAGATCACCTTTACCCCGTCAGCAAAGAAGGAAAAAAAGCTTTCTGCTGCAGAGGAGAAAGAACTGCAGCAGCTGGAGGATAAATAAGGTAACCGGAAAATGGAACTTCATGAAGCAGAACGGATCGACGATCTCGGTCGCCGCGGATACAGGATCATTCAGAATACGCAGCAGTTCTGTTTCGGAATCGATGCAGTTCTTCTGGCGTGGTTTTCCCGCATCGGCGGGACGGACCGCGTGATCGATCTCTGTTCCGGAAACGGTATCGTTCCGCTCCTCATTCTGGCAAGAAGAGAAGAAGAAGACGTGCTGCCTCAGATCACAGGTCTGGAGATCCAGCCGGAACCGGTCGCGCTTGCGAAACGGTCCTGTGAGCTGAACCATGTGTCGGAGTATATCAATATGGTAGCGGGGGATGTGAAAACGGCCTCCGCTATTTTCGGTAAAGGCGTTTTTGATGCCGTGACCGTGAATCCGCCTTATATGAAAAAGGGCAGCGGTCTTGTGAATCCGGCGGATACGAAGGCCGTTGCAAGACACGAGATCCTCTGTGATCTGAATGATGTGGTGCGTGAGGCTGCGGCGCTTCTGAAAACAGGGGGAAAGCTGTTCATGGTCCACCGGCCTGGAAGACTTCCCGAGATTTTGGAGGCTTTCCGTGAATACAGACTGGCGCCTTCCAGACTTTGTTTTGTGCATCCGTATTGCGATCGGGAGGCAACGATGGTACTGATCGAAGGCATCCGCGGCGGCAGAAATACGCCGGTAACGGAACCGCCCGTGATCGTGTATGAAAAGGACCATACCTATACGCAGACGATCCGCGATATTTATGATGACGGAAGACACTGAAACAGGGCGGAAGAACAGAGGCGAACCGGTGAGGCATAAACGGATACAGAACCGGAAAGGAAGGATCGGAAATGGATCACAGAGAGGAAACTGAAGAAAGAAGAATGCTCCCGGGGAAGCTGTATCTCTGCGCAACACCGATCGGAAATCTGCAGGATATGACGCCGAGATGCGTGGAGATCCTGAAAAGCGCAGACCTGATCGCGGCCGAAGATACAAGAAACAGCATCAAGCTTCTGAATCATTTCGACATTCATACGCCGATGACGGCTTATCACGAATTCAACCGCTTTGACAAGGCGGAGGAACTGGTTACGCAGATCCTTTCCGGAAAAACTGTAGCCTGCATTACCGATGCAGGAACGCCTGGCATCTCCGATCCGGGTGAGGTACTGGCACAGAAATGCATCGAAGCGGGGATCGAGGTGTCTTCGGTTCCGGGTGCATGCGCTGCCGTGAATGCGCTGATCATTTCCGGCATGAGCACGCGAAGATTCCGTTTTGAAGCGTTTCTTCCGGCGGAAAAGAAGGAGCGGAGAGAGATCCTGGAGGAGATCCGGAACGATACGGCAACGCTTGTCCTGTACGAAGCGCCGCACCGGCTTCTGAAGACTCTGAAGGAACTTCTGGAAGTGCTGGGCGACAGGCGGATCGCACTCTGCAAAGAGCTGACCAAGCTGCATGAGAATGTATTCCGGACAACGATCGGGGAAGCGATCCGTGTATATGAAGAAGAAGCGCCCCGCGGGGAATTTGTCCTTGTGATCGAAGGCAGGAACCGTGAGGAGATCAAGGCGGAGAGTGCGGAAAGCTGGAATACGCTTTCTGTCAGCGAGCATGTGAAAATGTATGAAGACGCCGGCATGGGCCGGAAGGAAGCCATGAAAAAGGCTGCTGCGGACCGGGGCGTCTCCAAAAGAGATATCTATCAGGCACTTTTATCGGAAGACTGAAGCATTTCAGAGAAAGGATGGAAAACTATGGGACAGTATGACTGGTTGTTTTATGAGTTCCCGAAGGAAGAAACGGCACTCGGCACGATGCTTCCGCCGGTGCAGGCCGCGTTTCACGGGGAACTTTCTGTTCCCGGTTCGCAGGTATGTCTTCCTTACAGGGCATACCGCGAGACAGGCGTGATTGAAAAGGAGCCGCATTATCACCGTGAGGAGGAATATCTGGCATTTGTGGGGCATGATCTCAGGAATGCATTTGATTCCTTTGACGCGGAGATCACGTTCTATATGGGTGAGGATCTGAACGATATGGAAAAGATCGTGATCACCGAGCCGACCATGATCCGCGTACCCCCGTTATACTGGCACGGGCCGATCGAGATCACAAGACTCGGGAAACCGCTGTTCTTCCAGCCGGTTCTTCTGAACAGCCGCTATTATGCGATCTATCAGCGGACGGATGCTGAAGGAAGGCCCTACAAGGAGGCACTGGTGCATGGCATCAGCCCCTGCCGCCAGAATCCGGAAAAGCTCTGCAGCCTCTGCTGCAAATGCATGAGAGGGGAGGAATAAGCGATGGGACGGTATGATCATCTGATCCATGTATTTGAAAAGGAATACAATACCATGTGGGGCGATTTCATGCCCGAGTATCAGGCCTATTTCCGCGGCCTCGGCTGCATGGCGGGCTCCAGTCTGTACGCTTCCTACCGCTGTTATATGAAGGAAGCCTTTGTGGACCGGACGTCGAATTTCCACAGCGAGGAGGAGTACCTCTGCTGGATGGGTTATGACGTAAACGATCCATTCGGTTCTTTTGATGCGGAGATCAGCTTCTTCATCGGTCCGGATCTTGATCACATGGAAGAGCATATCATTACGAAGCCGACCATCGTACGTATTCCGGCTTACTGGTGGCACTGTCCGCTGGAATACCGCCGTGTGGGAAAGCCGGTATATTTTGAAGTGGTGCATATCCGCGGCGAGTTCGGAACCTATCAGTACCGCGAAGTGGACGGCGTGAAGAAGCTGACTTATACCGGCTTCACGACCTTCAACGGGCGTGTCCCCTGCGTGAAGAATGCCAGTAAGAAATGTGATTTCTGCGGCGCCTGCGGAAAGAAGAGACCAGTGGACGAAAACGAGCCCGGTGCTCCCGGTTTTGTACCGATGAAGGGAGCCAGATGCGTGATCGACGGCAACAAGATCTGCGACTGGTGCGGAAAGTGCGGAAGAAAGAAGCCGGATTTTCTGAAATAAACATAAGGCGAACAGCAAAGCGGCAGGATCCTGTGATCCTGCCGCTTTGCTGCGAAATGAATTTATTTATTGTCAAATGTGTCGTTCTGCACAGACGGTGCTGCCGGTGCTGCATAGACGCCCTTTTTCTGCTTCGGGTGTTTTTTGCGGTAAGCACGGACGATCTTGCGGATCAGAAGGAAGATCACGAAGAAGATGAGTCCTAAAAGGATCAGGACAGGAACGATCTCGATGATGAAGAACAGGGTGCCTTCAAGGAATCCGCTGATGTTGTCCCAGCTGTTTGCGAAGGAGTTCTTCAGTCTGTCTAAAAAGGTCAGCGTCTTATAGGTCGTCGGATCGGGGGTGTATTCCAGCACTTCCTGAATTCCCAGATTCACGGTGGAGTAGGCAACATCGGTATCCATGGAGGACAGACGGTTCTGATAGATCTTCAGTTCGTTCTGTACCTCTGTCAGACGGGCTTCCACGGTGATCATATCTTCGATCGTTTCTGCGGCTTCCATCATATCAAGGAGGCGGGCTTCCTGAGTCTTCAGGGAAGCGATGGTGGTCTCCGTCTCGCTGTACTGGCGGGTGATGTTTTCGACCTGCTGGGACTGGTTCATGATCTTGCCGTGTCCGTCCAGCGACTGGATGAAGTCATTATAGTTTTTGGAGGGGATACGGACTGTCAGCGAACAGAAAAGCGTGCCGCCGCGTTTCTGATAATTTGAGTAATACCAGTTGGATGCATTGTCGGACATGCTTTCGGCTTCGATGAAGCCGCCGAATGAAGCGATCTGCTCTTTGATGGCAGTCATCGTTTCTTCAAATTCCACAGTCTGCATGGAAATATTGCAGGTGTAGATCAGTTTTTCGTTGGAATCGGCAGCAGGCCGGTTTTCTCCGGATACGGCGTCATCCGACTCAGCGGGAGAGGTCGTTTCTTCTATATACTCTTCTTCGGCGTCATAATCGTAATCCGCTGCCTCATAGGCTGCATAATAGGAGCCGCCGCCGTATTCTTCCTTATAGGCGGCGGGGGCGGCCTGAGGCGCAGAGCTGACGTAAAAGGCAGCCGAATCGTTAGCGGCGTTCATATCCGCTTTGGAAGCGGCGCAGCCGGTCAGGCAGGAAATGAGAAGAACAAGGAGAAACAACAGGGCGAAGGACCGCTTTGCGGGTGATACTTTTCCTGAACTTGAAATGTTTTTCATAATGATTCCTTTCTCGAATACGGAGGCAGAGCCTGAGCGGATAACGGGGTGCGGACGAAGCAAAAATGCTTTTGTGTTCCTTTGCTACTAAAGACAGGCAGAAATGCGTGCCGGTTACAGAATGACAGAAAATTTTCTGAAAAGCGGTCAGTTCAGATCGAATTCCGCAGAAACACCGTTCAGCATCAGACGGTAATGTCCGGCCGGCAGTGTGCCGTAGGGTTCCAGACTGAAAAAGTCATCCGCGGTATTCTGCGGTGAAACGGTGTACGCTGCGTCATCATAGAGCCAGTCTCCGGGATCTGCCGGGACCCGGTACCAGATGCCGTTCAGCAGAACCTCAAGAGAAAAGGCGTCACTGTAAGTGAAGTCTTTGTCGGAATCGTTTTTGATCAGGACGTCGATATAGCCGTCTTCGGCGGAGGTGACGGACAGGCTGACATTTTCGGGGGAGCCGGTCTCTTCTGCAGG
>JAZUFC010000050.1:0-7438 GCA_045640465.1 Lachnospiraceae bacterium
ACCATGGAGCGGATGCCTGCACGGTCGATCCGCTTCGGAAGCTGTTCCATGATCTCTTCCTTGGATGCATGTTCAAAATCCGTTCCGAACAGAATATCCGCCTCCTGCGCATTGCAGACGAAGACCTTCAGTTCGGAAAGATACGCGCCGCGTTCTTTTGCGATCGACATATTGGAGACCGAAGCAAACACAGGCTTATGATACTGCCTTGCCAGAAGCAGAATATTGCGGACCAGATCATCCTCCATATCGATCTCCAAAACGACGCTGTCGCAGGAGGAAATGATCTGCTTTCCGTGTTTTTTCAGCACTTCGCGAAGAGGATCCAGATTCGGACGCTTCGAGATGGAGGCGACCACATCGTTCTTTTCGTTGAAAACAGCGAGCCAGGTCCCGATACCGTCTTTTCCCTGACTCATATAGGTCAGGTCCACACCCTGCTTCTTCAGATGGTCCGTCAGTTCGCGCCCGAGCGCAGTATCTTCCGTCACACTGACAAAACGGGCCTGATAACCGATATTCACAATATCTTCCGCAATATTTCTGCTGACGCCGCCGTGGACCGTCTCCACGATGCCCGCATTTCTGCCGGCCGGGATGAAGGTATCAAAAGGAAAACCCTTGATATCCACAAACGCGGTACCGAAAACCACCACACTCATCTGCTTCCTCTTTCTGTTCTTACAGGTATGCTTTCAGGAATGCCCTGACGTTGTCCAGCATCTCACGGGTCCAGAGATAGGTGCCGTGGCCTGCACCGCATACCTTGTAGAAATCCACGAACTTGCCGCATTCCTGAAGTTTCTTCGCGATCAGAACGCTCTGATTGAAGGGAACCATCGGATCTCCGTCACCGTGTGCGATCATCACAGGCGGGATCTTCTTTTCCGCTGTCACATAATTCAAAGGATTGCCGGGCTGGGAGATCTCCGGATGATCGATCACGCAGCCGCCGTACAGAATGTCCTCAGGGATCATAGAAGGATCAGCGGTAAACGCAGGATCACGCGGAACATCATTGATGTGCGTCACGTCTGTCGGGCCGTAGAAATCCACCACCGCATTCACGCCGTCTGAATATTCGTGATTATCCTCTGTCTTGAATTCCTCCATGTCGGCAGTCAGACCCACAAGAAGTGCCGTATGTCCGCCCGAGGAATCGCCCCAGATCGCGATATGCTCCGTATCCACGCCGTACAGATCCGCATTTGCACGAAGGAAACGGATCGCGGACTTCACATCCGTTAAGAATGCCGGCCAGCCGGCTTCCATGGATGCACGGTACTTGACGGAGGCGACAATATATCCGTCCTTTGCAATATCCACAAGCTTCGGAAGCCCCACATAGGTATCCTGCTCCATCCATGCGGAGCCCTGTACAAAGATCACCACGGGAAGCTTTCTTTCCGGGTCCGGAGTGCGGAACCCGAAGGGCGTCATCATGGCCGGGTTCAGGCCGTAAGGATAAAGCATCTGCATGGTCAGGAGATGACCGTTTCTGTCCGCATAGACCACGTCCTTTACATAATTGACGACATCCCTCTGCGTCTGATCCGCCCATACCGTCTTCATACCGGGAAGATAAGTCGTATCCGGTGTGTCCAGTCTCGACATGCCCATCATCATCGGCATGACCTGCGCTTCCCGTATTTCCTTCATAAAATCCTGATTGCTCATATTCTGTCCTTTCTTCTTACTTTATTCTCTGAAGCAGCTTAACCCCCAGGAGAGCCAGTCCCAGTAGGTTTCTCTGCCTGCCGTATCCGTAAGATGCAGCCGCGTCTTTTCATCGAATTGCCAGGAAGCCACCTGCATACCCATATCCGATGCGACCCAGGCATCGCGGAAGGTATCGCCGCGAAAGCGGTAGATGCCGATATGCTGACTCCAGCCGGTCGTCTGTTCCTTTCCGGGCGGCACATCCGAACCGTACTTTCCGATCCTCCAGAAAAGGACCAGAAGCTCCTCCGTACCGTCGTGATCGATGTCACAGACAAAAAAATCCTGCACCCGGTAGTTTTCATGAAATTCCCAGAGAAGCGCATCGCCCCGCCGGGCTGTAAGCACCTGATCCTTCAGGCAGATCGTGTCAGGACCGGGTTCTTCGTTTTCCTTCGGAGAAACCGTTTCCTCCTTGGAAAGGAAAAAGGTCCAGTCCGGAAACACCGGCTCATCGCCCGCAGAGGTCTCCGTCTGCGTGATCTCTGCTTCCGGGCTGTCTTCCGCTTCCGGGTTGTCTTCCGCTTCCGGACTGGCTTCTGCTTCCGGCAGCTCTTCGCGGGATCCGGCGGCCTGTCTGAATACTGTTTCCGCTGCTTTCAGAAAAGGTTCTGCCCTTTCGCAGGACGTCAGAAACAGCAAAGGAAACAGGATGATCAAAACGGCGCGGTAATATTTTCTGTTCATCATTTACGGCTCAGACGGTATTCCTCCGCCCATTCAGGCTGCGGGAAACCGGTATCCGGAAGATAGGTATAGTCGTCTATGACCATACCGCCGAGCATCTCACGCCATTCGGCATCCGTCAGACGCTCGTCACTGACAAACTCATAATATGTCAGCACGCCGCCGATACCGATATGGATCTCGCCGTCGATCGGGAAGGCCACATAGATCTGTGAGATCTTTCCGGTTCCGACTTCCAGTATCTCTCCGGTATCGGGACAATAGGAAATGTCCGCAATGGTCTGACAGTTCACGTGCTGATTGATGGCATTCATCGGATAGTCTACATTCGCTTCAGGATCATGGAAACGGGTGGACTCTATCCAGAATTCTTCGATCCGCTGTCCGTAGGTGCGGATGTATTCATACTCTTCATCTGTCAGTTCTTCGCAGAGAAGTTCCTTTTCGGAGATCACAAGAAGTGTATCCGCGATCTCAGAAAGTGAATCGATCAGTGCTTCATCTTCTTCGGACAGGACCTCCAGTTCAAGAAGTCCTTCCTTCGTCTGCTCCGAAAGCGCTTTGATACGTCTGTAGACCTCCGGTTCGGGTTCTGCATAACCTCTGGTATCATAGTCGGGAATGATCTCACCGCCGCCTTCAGCCATAGACTGCTTGGAATACAGGACGGTATCATGCTTCAGTTCCGTATAGCTTCCGAGGAAGCTTTCCAGATTTTTTCTGCTCCACAGGCCGCTCTGCATGAAGGAAGGATAACCCTCTCTTTTTTCGGAAAGAAGCGGTGTCAGTGTATACAGCCATGAGGAATACAGATTCTTCTGCCAGTCCTCTTCGGAAAGCTCACCGAGCATTTCCTGTGCATCTTCCAGATTCTCCCTGTAGTTTTCAAATTCAAAACTGCCCTTTTCCTCAAGGATCTCCTGTGCGGTCCCGGATCCCAGTGCGGCCGGAATATCCAGTCCGTCGGGAAGTGTCCGGAGCTCGCCTTCTTCGTTTTCAAGAACCGCATCGGAGATCAGATTCTGGAAAACCGCACTGTCCAGCGTGAAACGCATTCCCATAAACCGGAAGCCCTGATTCTGCGGGGCTATAACAGACTGCGGAAGCTCCTGAAGCGCTTCATAACATGCCTCAAACTCTTCATCCTTTCCGGCAAGATCCGCCGCGCTTTCGATCTCACCGAAAGCATCCAGCGCACATTCACGATACTCGGAAAGTCCCGGATTGTCGCTGTCTCCGGCAAAGAAAGCGGTCACCGAATAGATCCGGTTCCAAAGCTCCATGCTTTCCTCCGAAATGCCGGAAGCGATCAGCACAGCCTCACGGGTCTCATCGATCTTTTCCTCTTTCAGAGAGAAACAGATCTGGCCGTACCAGCTCATCGCCTTGAAATACTTTTCCAGTTCTGTATCTCCTGCATAATAGCCTCTCGGCTGAAACTGCGTGTAGTCGATACCGGTGCCCATCTGCGAAGCTTCCTCGATCAGATCGAGATACGCATAGACTTCCTCCCGGTACTCCCGTTTGACCTTGGTATCCTCATCAAGGATCGCGCACGGAACCGCGAAATAGATCAGATTGTTCCTTGCGGCCTCCTCCCACTCCGTGCCTTCCAGAAGCTCATACTGCTCTTCCGCCTGTGAAAGCATCTGACGGCTCAGCGTCAGGAGATCGGAGACCAGATAATTTTTTTCAATCTTGTTCAGCAGGCAGGAGAAAAACAGGTGATAGGAATGCATGACGGAATCCACCGTGATAAAGCTCGGGAAATTGTCATAGCGGTTGTTCTCGTAGATCTCGAAGAATTCATTCGCGAACATATTGCCGACAACGAATCCGTAATCAGAGATCATCTGCTTCCATTCGTCTGAATAGTAGCGATAGTGTTCGCCGTCCACAACATTGGAAAGATCCGAAGCTGCCTGATAAGCCGGCACACAGGGGATCAGCCCGTCTTCCTCTTCCGGGTCTTCTTCTTCCTCTTCCGGGTCTTCTTCGTCTTCGCCGATGACTTCCCAGCCGTCATCTTCGCCGTCGGCCGGAGCCTCTTCTTCCGGATCTTCTTCGTCTCTGTCGATGACCTCCCAGCCGTCATCGTCTTCTTCCTCTTCGTCTCTGTCGATGACTTCCCAGCCGTCATCCTCTTCCGCTGAAAGAAGCGCACGGCCTTCCGGCACCCTTGAAAAGGCCTGGACGGTCATCATCAGGACTGCGGCCAGCATGACCGCGGTGATTCTCTTAAGCATCGCTGATCCTCCTTTTATGCAAAATGATCTTATAAAGTGACAAATTCCTTATGGCTGTTCTCCCGGATCCGACCAGGATCTCTGCAATTCCTCAATGATCACTTCATCGTCCACCTTAACGGCGACCTGAAACTGATCTTCGTATACGATCTCGCCCGGAAAATTGGTATAAACGACATAATACGGATGATGATACTTTTCCAGAAGCCACATGGCCGGAGTAATCAGTTTCAGCATCTCCTCCGAATTTTCGGTCTTGAAATAGCACACGACCTTTTCCCGGCGGTTGCACGGCGGCGGATAAGGCAGGATCTCGGAAAACCATTTATCGATCTCCCGGAACAGATCCGCATCCTCTTCCTCCATCACGTCATCCTGGATCATCTGCCAGCACATGCTGAAGATCCCCTTTGCGAAACGCGTATTTTCTGCCAGTTCCTTTCCCTGGATCCTCACATACTTAAACTGCATCGTGCCTCCCTTTCAGTATCTGCAGACCGCAGAACGGATCTGCGTCAAAATGATCTCTTTCCCTTCCAGATCTGCTTCCATGCGATCATATAATACACAATAAACAGCACCGACGTCACCAGCCAGCTGACCGGGAATACAACAAGAATACGTTCCAATACCGGATCGAGCGGCACGATCAGAAAGATCCACAGGATCCTCAGAAGACAGACGCCGCTCAGTGTCAGTATCGTCGGTATGAACACATTTCCCATGCCCCGGAGTGATCCCGAAAGCACTTCGACTGCCACGTAGGCAATATAGAACGGTGATACCGTGATCAGGATCCTTTTTCCGATACCGATCACGACCGGATCATCCGTAAACAAGGATAAAAGAAAACTGCCGAATGCGATCAGGACTGCGGAGATCACGACGGAAGTGATGCCGTCCGCAGTGAGTGCGCACAGCGTGCTCTTTCTGACACGGTCTTTTTTCCCGGCGCCGTAATTCTGGCCGACATAGTTGGTCACAGCCGTTCCGAATGCGCCGTTCACCTGCCAGAAGACTGCGTCCAGCTTGGCAAAGGCTGCGTTTGCCGCCATGCTGTCCGTACCGAGCGTATTGATCGCCGTCTGGATGATGATGTTTGCGATGCCGTAAAGCGCAGACTGCAGACCGCCGGGAAGACCGATCCGAAGCTGTGCCTTCATCACGGCAGGATAAACACGGATCTTACCGGGCCTCAGTCTGAATTCCGGTCTGAGCCGCATGATCCGCACGGTAACAAGCGCCGCACTGACAAGCTGTGCCGTAACGGTCGCGATCGCAACGCCTTTCACTCCGAGCGGAATGATCACCACCAGGAACAGATCAAGAATGATATTGACGATGCTGCACACCACCAGATAAAGAAGCGGTCTTCTGCTGTCTCCGAGCGCCCGCAATATACCGGAACCCATGTTGAACAGGAAAGAGACGATCAGACCGCAGAAAATAATGCGGATATAGGAAACGGAATCCTTCATCAGTTCTTCCGGCGTTTTCATCAGCCGGAACAGCGCCGGGCAGGCGAAAAAGCCCGTCACCGTGAGGATCAGACTTCCGATAAATGCCAGCGCATAACCGTTATGGATATCGCGCCGGACACCTTCAAAATCATGTGCGCCGTAATGCTGTGCCACAGTCACCGTCGCACCGCTTGCGATGCCGCCCAGAAACCATATCACGATGCCTGCGATCTGTCCCGCGGAACCGCCGACCGCAGCGAGCGCCTCTGTTCCCACGAATTTTCCAACAATGACCGTATCGACGGTATTGTACAGCTGCTGAAACATGGATCCCGCGAAGATCGGGAAGAAAAAGCTCAGAAGTCCTTTTACTATGCTGCCTTCCAACATGCTGTTCTGTTCTGATGCTTCTGACATATCATGCCTCTTTTATTTTTTCTCTTTTTTACCGAACAAAGCCTGAAAAGCGGGATCATCACCCAGTGAAAATCCGCCGGTCTCCGTGATCCGGTTCTTCTCCGACTCAAGCTTTGCCTCGCGCTTGATCTGCTTCTTTGTTTTTCCCTGTGTCAGCGTCCTTAAGACACGTTCCCGTTCTGCTTTCAGCTCCTCTTTGGTCTTTCCTTCCTTCAGTGTCCCGTCCATAGTTCCCTGAAAGTAATCGGTCTCCGAGACAAAATGCCCGCAGGCTTCTTTCCCGCCGCAGGCCTTTTTCACAAATTTCGACAGTGGATTTGTACAGGTTCCGAAATCCAGATAGTAGCAGCTTTCCTTCTGTGCCATGATAACACCTCTTGATACGCCTGTAAGCGCCAGCGGTATCTTTTTTAAAAAGACCCGTCTGACGCTGATTTCTTTCTGTGACTGTTCTGATTATTTAAAGAATTCCCCGTAGATCCCGCGGACCGCCTTTTCGTAGTCCTGATCGAGAACACTCAGAATAATGTTCTTTTCACCTGCGCCGGAGTCGATCATCAGCACGTTCACCTCCGCATCGGCAACGCCTCTGAATACGCGCGATGCAATACCGTGATGGCCGACGATTCCTTCACCGACGACTGCTATGACCGAAACACCCGTTTCCACTTTGATCAGATCCGGGCTCAGTTCCGTCCGGATTCTGGAGACGACCTTCTCCTGTTTCGGATCAAACAGCGCACCGTTTACCACGACCGCGATCGTATCGATACCGGTCGGACAGTGTTCAAAGGGGATCCCCTCATCCGCAAAGATCTGAAGAAGCTTTGCGCCGAAACCGATCTCCGTATTCATCATCGACTTTTCGACATAGATATTCGTAAAGCCCTTCTTTCCGGCAATACCGGT
>JAZUFC010000051.1:0-13148 GCA_045640465.1 Lachnospiraceae bacterium
TCCTGTCAATAAAATTACTGTCTTTCTTTACTGAATCTTTACCGGAAACCTGATAAAATGGTGCCGAAAAAAGCGTTTTCCGGTCTGACCGGAAAGCGGGCCGGAGGCAACAGAGTTTTCCGGAAATACAGGGTTAAGGAGGAAGAGTATGACCTGGTATCTGATTGTGCTCTGTATAATCGTGCTGACACTTTTATACATAGCATGGAACTATTTCAGGATCCGTAAAATGAGTGAAGGCACCGAGGAAATGGCGGAGATGGCAAAGATCATCCGCGACGGTGCGGCAACATTCATGAAGACGGAGTACAAGACCATCGGTATCGTGGTGGTGATCGTAGCGGTGATCTTCAGTCTGTTCGTGGAGAAGTCCAGCGGCCTGACATTCCTTGTCGGTGCGCTGATGAGCTCCTGTGTCTGCATTCTCGGCATGAGAAGCGCAACGTATGCAAACGTCCGCACCGCAAACAAGGCGCGCGAGTCTCTTTCCATCGGCGAGACCGTCAAGGTCGCTCTCTGCGGCGGAAGCATCTCCGGTCTTGCGGTTCAGGCATTCGGCATGCTCGGCCTGCTCATCATCCTGATCCTCTGCAAGGGCGTGAAGTCCGATGCAGTCGGCAGCGGTTTCCTCGCAAATCTGGAATGCAATCCGTCCATTATGCGTGTCTCCACCTATTCACTCGGCTGCTCGCTGGTTGCCATGTTCAACCGTGTGGCAGGCGGCAACTATACAAAGGCGGCGGATATTTCCTCGGATATTCTGGCAAAGCTTCGTCATGACATGCCTGAGGATGACAGCCGTGTTCCCAATGTGGTTGCGGACTTCATCGGCGATAATGTCAACGATATCGCAGGCAACTGTTCAGACCTTCTGGAGTCCTTCGTGGCAACGCTTTCCGCATCTATGATGATCGCTGTCACGCTGTTCAATAACGGCATTGCGCTCGGTGCAAACATTACGGAGCAGACCTTTACGGCAACTGCACTGTTCCCGGTGGTACTTGCGGGCGGCGGCCTTTTAGGCTGTCTTTTAGGCCTCGGTTATGCGGCGCTTCGCAAAATGAGCGACAATCCTTCCAAGGAACTGAATCTGGCCACTTATATCTCGGCGGGCCTGACCGTTCTGATCGGTTTCTTCGGTTCCATGATCATCTTTAAGAATGTGCCGCTGTACGAAGATTTCCGTGCCGGCTGGCTGAGCCCGTGGATCTCTTCCGTGCTCGGTATCGCAAGCGGCGTACTGATCGGCATGATCACGGAGTATTATACTTCGACCGATTATTCCCCCACAAAGAAGCTTGCTGAGATCTGTACGGAGGGTGAGGCTTTCGTCATCACCAAGGGCGATGCAATTGGTTCCCGTTCCGTGCTGCTTCCGGTGCTTCTGATCGGTATTTCACTGTTTGTCTCCGGAAAACTCTGCGGCACCTACGGCATTGCGCTTTCTTCTCTCGGTATGCTGGCATTCGTCGGCGCAACGGTCTCCATTGATGCATTCGGCCCCATCGCTGACAATGCAGGCGGTCTTGCGGAGAGCTGCCATCTTCCCGAAAATGTCCGTGTGATCACGGATAAACTGGATTCCGTCGGCAATACCACGGCAGCCATCGGCAAGGGCTTTGCCATCGGCTCCGCAGCATTCGCAACCGTTTCTCTGATCGTTGCCTATGTCGGCAGCTATACTGCGATCGCAGAGGAGCCTGTTCTGAACATTGCATCCTATGTGGTCGTCGCCGGCGGCATCATCGGCGGCGCGCTGATCGAATACTTCTCGGCTCTTCTGACCGACAATACCATCGAATCCGCGAGACTGATGGCGGATGAGGGCGACCGGCAGCTTTCTGTTCCCGGTGTTCTGGAAGGCAGAGTAAAGCCTGAATACAATAAGTGCATCGAAATGGCAGCAAGACAGGCACTGAAGAAGATGCTTCTTCCGTCCGTGCTGGCACTGATGATCCCGATCGTCGGCGGTTTCCTGTTCGGTGTCAAATTCGTCGGCGGCATTCTTGTCGGTGCGACGATCGTAGCGATTCCGAGAGCGCTTTTCATGGGCAACTCCGGCGGTGCATTCGACAATGCAAAGAAATACATCGAGAGCGGTGCGCTCAAGGGACACGGAAAAGGCTCCGCGGCGCATAAGGCTTCCGTTACCGGCGATACAGTCGGCGATACCCGTAAGGATGTTGTCGGTGTTGCACTGGATATCTTCATTAAGACCATGTCTACCGTGGCCAATACGCTGGCTCCGATCCTTTCCAGAATCTCTCTGATGAAGTAACTGACCGGATCTGAACCTAATAAATTACAAAAGGCAGTTCCTGCCGACAGTTTTTCTGCCGGCGGGAGCCGCCTTTTCATTTTATGATCTCTCTGAAGATCCGAACGGAGGTCATTCCTTCGGAAGCACGGTGATCTTCTGATCGATACCGGTCATCTGAAAGATGCTCATCGTTTCCGGAACTGCGTTGATCACGGAAAAGTCCGCGTTCAGTTCTTTGGCACGGCGGAAGCAGAGGATGACCTGTCTGAGTCCCGCGGAAGCGATATATTCGACCTGATCAAAGTCCAGAACGATCCTGTCAGCTTCGGTGATCTCTGCCATCGCGTCTTTAAGCTGCGGTGCGGAAGCGGTATCCAGCCAGCCGTTCAGCTGTATCGTGACCTGTCCGCCTTCACGGCGCATTGTAATATTCATTCGGTTTCTCCTTTTCTGTTTTCAGTGTCTGCTGAAATATCCGGACATTCAGGCACATCAATGACGAGCGTCAGGATATTCTTATGTTCCCTGTATTCATAGCGGACGTCATCCGCAAAACTGAAGCTTATAAATTTTCCCAGTCCGCCGATCCTGAATTCCGCATTTTCCTTTGTGACAGGTCCTGAGACTTCCGAAAGCGGATCGTAAGGGATCCCGTTATCCTCGAAACGCAGGAACACGCGGTCTGTCTGTGCAAGGGAAAAACGCACTTTCCTTTCGGAAGCGGGTCTTCCTTCATAGGCATAGGAACAGATATTGACGAAACATTCCTCTGCGATCAGGCACAGCTTCAGAAGCGTTTTTCTCGGCAGAGGCAGGGCAAGGATGTATCCGTGGATCGTTTCCGTTTCACGGATATTCGCATCCACATATACATCCGTATCATATTTTCCGGGACTGCTGCTGAACTGCTGTGTCATGACTCCTCCTCCGGATTTTCCAGATCGAAATAGTCGAGCGTCATGATGCTCGTGATCGCGCGGTCCAGATAAGCATCGTCCACGAGCGGCCAGGAGAAGCCGATCCGGTAGAGAATATTGGTGGTGAACAGATTGTCTGTCTCCACGGCGTGCGCATCCCGGATGTCGTATGCTGCGAGACCGGTCAGTCTGGCGTTGATCCTGTCATCGCCGAGCTTTTTGTGATATTCCGCATAGTATATTTCATCCTCTGCAGCCTCGATCGGGATGCCGCACCGGTTGCAGGAGTCGATGAGCTTCATCTCGTCAAAGCCGTAGCGGTTGTCGCAGTTAAAGGCCGTGAATCTGTCATTGACGCCGGCAAGCAGCACGACTGCACGCGCGGTACAGTCGATCGGTGAGAACCGCATGGGATCCGTCATGTGGCTGATCGGATACATGCCCATAGCCGCAAATCCGCGGATGCCGTTTAAGAACATGTTGGTCTCCAGATTGACCTGGAATTCACCGTCAGAATGGCGGCCCATCAGATTGCCCACACGGATGATCTTTCCGCGAAGACCGCTGTCGATCGCTTCGATCATTCTAAGCTCCGCGTGATACTTGGAGATGCAGTATTTATTCTGCATATCATCGATCACAAAGAGCTCATTCTCATGCATCCGGATGTTCTTTTCAAAGCTTTCCGCCGTGTGGATGCCGGGGACTGATGTGGTCGAGATCTGAATGAGCTTTGCATTGCGGGCTTTGCAGAGACTGATCAGGTTTTCCACACCGTGCACATTGATCCGCTCCAGAATATCCGTATCGGAGAAGTGCTTGACGCAGGCGGCGCAGTTGATGACTGTGTCGAAGGGGACGTCTGCGAGGATACCGGAAAGAGAAGGATCCGTAATATCCGCATCGATCACGGTGATGCGGTCGCGGAGCTCGTCTTCGAAACCGCTGCTGAAATAATAGATCAGCATGGTCTTCAGACGGATCGCAGCGTTTTCACTGTTTCCTTTCCGGACCAGACAGTAAACATGACCGTCCTCCTGATCCAGAAGCTCTTTCAGCACGTGGATGCCGAGGAAACCGGTCGCGCCGGTGAGAAGAACGTTTCCGAGGGGCTCCCGCTTTACTTCGGATGCATATTTTACGGTATTGTACCGAAGAGCGGCGGGCTGATCTTTTATGACCCGGGTCTCGGGAGCGGAAGAAGCGGCGGTGCTTCGGCTGCGGGCTTCGATAAACTCTGCCAGTGCTTCCGGCGTGGGGTTGTCGAAAATGTCCCCGTATTTTACTTCGATCCCGTCCGACATCAGGACCATCGTGACCTTGGAGGCTGTGATGGAAGTGCCGCCGAGCTCGAAGAAGTTGTCGTCCGCATAGATCTCATCCATGTTCAGAACAGAGGCGAAAATATCGCAGAGCCGCTGCTCCAGAGATCTCTTTGCAGCGCGGCGCGGACGCTCTCTGCGGGCGGTCTGAACCGTTTCCGGAAGCGCCTTTTTATCGATCTTTCCGTTTGCTGTCAGCGGCATGCTGTCAAGCTGCATGAGAACGGCAGGAACCATGTAATAGTTGAGTCTTGATTTCAGGAAGGCAGTGAGCGCTTCCGTATCAACGGGCTGATCCGCTGTGAAGAAGCCTGCCAGATATTCCTGTGCGCCTTCGCCGCGCACGATCACCTTGCTCTGCCGGATGCCTTCGAAGGCGCAGATGACTCTTTCGATCTCGTCAAGCTCCACACGGAAGCCGCGAAGCTTCACCTGATTGTCGATACGGCCGGTAAAGTCGATCTCGCTTTTTCCGGTCAAGCGGACAAAGTCGCCGCTTCTGTAAGCACGTTTTCCATTCAGCGTAAAGAAAGAGGCGGCTGTCTTTTCGGGAAGATTTACATATCCCCGGCCGACGCCGGCACCGCAGATAATCAGCTCGCCTGCACCGTAAGGCGGCAGAATATGTCCGAAGCTGTCCATGACATAGAGCTGTACATTCCCGGCGGGGCCGCCGATCGTGATGCCGTCGCCGTCTGTCAGATCCTTGGAGGAGCAGCAGACGGTGCATTCCGTGGGACCGTAGCCGTTGATGATCTGCATCGTATCCGAACATCTGCGGAGCGCTTCATAAAGCGCTTTCGGGAAGACCTCCGCGCCGACCATGACACTTTCCACGTTTGCGTAAGCAGACTGCATTTCCGGCATGGAAGCCATGCTCGTCAGGAAAGAGGGCGTTCCGGTCAGGGCACGCACGTCGTTTTTCAGCATCAGATCTTTCAGAAGCATCGGATTGTGATATTCCTCATCCGTTGTCATGCACAGCGTCTTTCCCGTGCAGAGCGCCGGATAGATCTCGATGATGGAGGCATCAAAGGAAACGGAGCATTCCGCCAGAGCGGAGCCTTCTGCCTCCTCTTTACTGAAGAAGCGGATGCTACGCCCGAAGGTCTGTGCCAGATTGGACAGATTCCGGTGTTCGAGCATGACGCCCTTCGGCTTTCCGGTCGAACCGGAGGTGTAGATACAGTAGGCCAGCTGATCCGGCCGGATCGAAAGCTCCGGATCGGTGCTGTCGGGTGTATTCAGAAGCGCTTCGACCGTCAGCGTCCTGTAAGCCTTTCCTTCGGAGAAAAGCGCCGGATGGAGCGCACGGATCGCCTCGGAGGTAATCACGAAGGGGCTTTCCGAATCCGTCAGGCAGTAATCGATGCGTTCTTCCGGATAGTCCGGAAGCGCCGGCATGAATGCGCCGCCTGCCTTCATAATGCCGACCTCCGTCATGAGAAGCTCACAGCTTCGGTCAAGCACCATGCCGATGATATCGTCTGCCTGAACGCCGAGAGCGATGAGCGCATGCGCGATGCGGTTTGCACCCTCGTTGAATTCACGAAAGCTCTGGCTTCTGCCGTCACATATAACGGCGGTGCGGCCGGTATTTTTATGAGCGGCCTGTTCGATCATCTGAACGGCGGTCAGATCCTGAAGCGGCACACCGGTCGCATTCATGCGGTTCAGTGCTTCCTCCGCGCGGGAAGAAAGCATCGTGACGTCATCCAGTTTTTCAGCTGTCAGGAAGGACAGCGCGGTGCTGTTAAGCGCCTCTCCGAGCCAGAAGGCGAAGGAACTGCTGTAGGTGTCTTTACGGTATTCTACGGAGAAGACGAATCTGCCTCCGTTTCTGTATACATTCAGAGAGACCGGGACTTTGGCTGTTTCGGAAGTGACGGTCATCATCTCCGAAGGGGCGTTTAAGAAGGTATCGAGCACCATTTCATCGCCCTGATAGGCAAACATCACGTCTGATGAAACGCCGAAGGCTGCGGCGAGTTCGGCAAACGAGCAGGCATCCTGCGACATGCCGTTTACGAGCTGCTTCTGAATGCCGCGGATGAAATCAAGCGTACCGGTCTCTTTTGTGATCTCCGCACAGACAGGCATCGTTTTGACGAGCATGGTGACGGAACGCGCAAAACGGGAGTCGCTGCGTCCGTTGTGGATGGTTGCATAGACGACGCTGTCCCGTCCGGTAAAACGGCTCAGTACATAAGAGAAGGCGGCATTAAAGAAGGCGTTCAGCGTAAGCCCGTTCTTTTCGCAGAAAGCATCCGCGCGTTCTGCCGGCAGAGAAGCGGTATAACGGAGCGTTCCTGCGCCGGAGGAAGCTTCGGGTTCCTTCTTGGGCATGCATTCCGTATCGCAGGAGGAGAGCAGTTCTTTCCAGTAGGATCTGGCTTCCTCATAACGCCCGCTGTTACGGACCTCTGCTTCCTCGAGTGCGGCTTCAAAGCCCGACAGGGTCTCCTTTTCGGGTTCTTTTCCGGAATAGGCGGCTTCGATATCGGCAAGAAGCACTGCTTCCGAAGTGCCGTCCGAAACGATATGATGGATATCGAAAAACAGATAGCTGCCGTCTCCGGTCTCATAGATCTCCGCGCGGTACAGGCGTTCACCGAGAAGTGTGAAGGGCCTTAACAGCTGATCGTTTCCGGGCAGCTGTTCCGTGCGGAAGATCCGGACCTCTGCTTCTGTATCGTCACAGCGCCTGATGCGGATATCGCCGTTTGCGTCCGTAAACAGAATGCCCTTCATATACGGATGAGCATCGATGGCCTTTTTCACGGCGTCCCGAAGGCGCTGAAGGTCAATGCCGTTTCCGAGCTTCAGAAGAACGGGAATATTGTAAACGGTGGTATCCGGCGCAGCCATGCTTTCGATGAAGATGCCGTTCTGGGTCTGCGTGACGGGGTAGTCAGGAAGAACCGCATATTCTTTCTGCGGTGCGGCAGAAGCCAGAAAAGCCTCCAGTTTCTGTACCGTGTCGTTTTCGCGGATATCCGAGATCTTCATCGGAACATCGAACAGGCCTGCAAGGGCTGCGTTCAGGCGGAGCACACCGATCGATGTGAGGCCCGCTTCGAACAGGGAAGTCGTGATGCCGAAGGCGTCATAGCCGAGAATTTCGGCAGCTGCTTCCAGAATCTTTTTCTGTGTCTCATTTTCAGGCGGCACGATCTCGCCCGCCTTCCGTTCGGGAACGGGCAGCGCGCGTTTATTGACCTTCTGATTCTGATTCAGCGGAATGCGGTCGATCTGCATAATAACGGCGGGAACGATATAAGGCGGCTTTCTTTCTGCGATGAAATCTGAAAGCGCTTTCGTATCGACCTCGGAGTCCGAGACCACGTATGCTGCGATATATTTGCCGCCTGCGGGATCGTCAAAGGCCGCAGCGGTCGCATCTTTGATGCCCGGATAAGCCCGGACGATCTCTTCCACTTCGGTGAGTTCGATGCGGTAGCCGCGCACTTTGACCTGGCTGTCCCGGCGGCCGACAAACTGAAGATTGCCGTCCGGCAGAATACGGACGATATCGCCGGTGCGATAGATCCGCTCATAACCCGGTTCACTTGAGAAGGGGTTTTTGATATAGGCTTCCGCGGTTTTTTCAGGCCGGTTTAAATATCCTCTTGTGACATGCGGCCCTGCGATCCACAATTCGCCCGCTGCGCAGAACGGAAGCCGGCGGCCGAGGCTGTCAGCCACGTAAAGCTTCAGATTGTCAAGCGGTTTTCCGATCGGAATGTCCCTGTATTTTCTGTCCAGCGCAAAATATGTGGAGGCGATCGAACCTTCCGTAGGTCCGTAGGCGTTTACAAAGGTAAAGGTTTCCGGCGGATCGAAGGGCGTCAGCTTTTCGCCGCCGACCGTCAGGTATTTCAGCGTATCAAGACCGCCCGTCAGAGAAAACTGGCGGCCGACCTGAGTTGTCATCGTAGTGTGCGTGATGCCGTTTTCGTTGAAGTATTTCCGGAGCGCCGGAAAATCCAGACGGATCTCTTCGGGAACGATATGAAGCTCGGCGCCGGAGATCAGTGCGGAATACATATCCCAGGCATGGGCGTCAAAGCCGTAGCTTGCATAGAGAGCGACTCTGGAATCCGTTCCGATCCGGTAGTATTTTTTCATCCACGAAGCGGTGACGAGCGTGTTCCGGTGTTCAAACATAACACCCTTTGGAACACCCGTGGAGCCGGAGGTATAAAGAAGAACGAACAGATCTTCCGGTGCGGGGACAGGAAGAACGGTATCACAGGCCGGAAGGGTCGGGATCTCCCGCGTCAGAAGGCGCGTGCCCGTAAAGTCCTCCCCGATCAGAGAAAAGAGGCTTTCGTCTGCGATCAGAAGTTTTGCGCCGGAGTCTTTAACCATCAGATTCAGGCGTTCTGCCGGGTAGCCGGGATCGAGCGGCATGTAGGCGCCGCCGGCCTTCAGAACGCCGAGCGCACAGATCGGCATATATTCGCAGCGGGGGATCAGAACGCCTGTGACGGTCTCGCGGCCGATCCCGTTTTTGATCAGATATGCCGCCAGACGGTCTGTCAGTTCATCCACTTCGCGGTAGGTATAGCGTTTTCCGTCATAGACCACGCATCCGCAATCCGGATGCGCCTGAGCCTGCTCCCGGAAAAGATCCAGAGGCGTTCTGTCAGACGGCCAGGGGGCTTCCGTACGGTTGAATGCATCCTGCGCTTCTATGGTTTCCGTGTCGATAAGAAGAATGTCGGAAAGTCTTTCTGCTTTCAGCATGCCTCGGATGACATTCATCAGAAGACGCTGGAAGCTCAGAACCTGCCCGCTCGTATAGAGTCCGCAGTCGAATTCGATATGACAGATGTAATACGTGTCTTTACGTGTCATCATGACCGTGAAGGGAGCGACGGGAGCACCGGCCTGAACGACATCGGGGCGGAGCTGTCCGTTCCCCATGGGGATCCCCTTCAGAATTTCGGACTGGTAGATGAAAGATACGTCCGTACTGACGCTGTAGCGTGCGGCGAGCTCACCGAAGGAGATCACATCATTGTTTCTCAGGAAAAAGTAATCGTCATAGACACTGCGCAGGAAATCCGTGCAGGAAACGGATTCGTCAACGGTCAGACAGACGGGAAGGGTCCGTACGAACATGCCGACGGCACCCATAAGACGGCGGTCCAGACGACCGTTATGGATGGTCGCAAACGAACAGCCGGCGGATGCGTTGAATTTTGCAAGCGCATACGCAAAGGAACCGAGAAACAGCGCATTCTCGCTGATCCGGTTCTCTTTCGTAAAACGTACGGCTTCTTCAAAGTCAAAAAATCCGTCCGAACTAAGCTCTGAAATGCTGAGGCCTGAAATCGCGCCTTCCGTCATACGATCGGAAAGAGGGCGTGAATCGTAATTCCCGTCAAGATGTTCGTGGAAATAGGCTTCGTATACGCTCCTTTTTTCCGGATCCGGCGGAAGCTGTTCCTTCATGGCTTCGTCAAAGATCGTCAGATCCTCCGGAAGCGGTGCTTTACCATCGTAAACCTCCGCGATCTGTGAGAAGAATACATGGATGGATGTGCCGTCGAAAATGACATGATGGAAGTCGGCAAACAGATAATCCCCGTCGGATGCATGCGCGATACAGAAACGGAAAAGCGGGCCGTTCTCCAGATCGAAGGGCTGTGCGAAGGCTGCAAAAGCCTCTCTTGCATCGCCTGTTTCGATCTCCGGGATCACGGCATCATAGTCCCGGAGGATCATCGACGGTATGCCGTCCGGGGTGATGACATTGACTCTGAGTGCATCGTGCAGAGAAAACACTTTCCGGACCGCATCGCGTAAGCGGGCGGCATCGGTTCCGTCCGGCAGACGGGTAAGGACAGGTATATTGTATTTCAAAGAAGAAGGATCATTGATGCATTCCAGATATACGCCCTTCTGAGATTCTGTCAGCGGGCAGGGAAAAATGCGGCTGTCTGATCCGGTGTTCATCTGTTCCATGAATTTCTCCTTATTACTTTATGATGCTGCGGCCAAAGCGCCTTTTCCTTCACTTGCACGCAAGCGTGCGTGAATGGCTTTTTGAATATGTCCCGCCAGTCTCCGTGCTTCGCACTCCCGCCTGGCTCCTGCATTCCGCATTCTCGCGGAGACAGATCTCCGCTTCATGCTCCATGCAGGGCGGTCAAAGAGCCTTTTCCTTCACTTGCACGCAAGCGTGCGTGAAGGAACGGCTTTTGACCTGGACAATACACATAATAGCATTGTACAGTGCTGCTTTCAACATGTTCCCTCGTTGTCTGCCGCAAAAGAAGGACGGGGACGTATGTTTCTCCGGAAGCTGACTGTTCATTTTCAAAAAAAGTGGGTATAATAGTACTTGTGAGAGATCTGCATTCATGGTAGATTTCAAATTGGATCCGGGGCAGAGAAGTCCGGGACTTTTCCTGTGCGCCGGATATATAAATCACATGAACTGCAGTAAGCAGCAAAAATGAAAAGGCGGGATCAGATTATGAATATGACAGAACAGATTCGTGCAACCGGTATCGTTCCGGTAGTGGTATTGAATGATGCAAAGGACGCGCTTCCTCTTGCGAAGGCGCTTCGTGACGGCGGTCTGAACTGTGCGGAGGTCACCTTCCGGACAGATGCAGCGGAGGAATCCATCCGTCAGATCTCCGAAGCTTATCCGGATATGCTGGTGGGCGCAGGCACCGTTCTGACAACAGAGCAGGTTGACCGTGCAGTCAATGCCGGCGCAAAGTTCATCGTGGCTCCCGGCCTGAATCCGGTGACCGTGAAGTACTGCCAGGAAAAGGGTATTCCCGTATTCCCGGGCATTGTGACTCCTTCCGAGATCGAGCAGGCACTGTCTCTCGGCCTGAAGGTCGTGAAATTCTTCCCGGCAGAGCCCTCAGGCGGCCTGAAGATGATCCAGGCAATGGGCGCAGCTTATGTCGGACTTCAGTTCATGCCGACCGGCGGCATCAACGCAAACAATGTAAAGGACTATCTGAAGGACACCAAGCACATCCTGGCCTGTGGCGGCTCATGGATGGTCAAGGGTGATATGATCGAAGCAGGCGAATTCGACAAGATCACGGAAATGTCAAAGGAAGCGGCAGCGATCGTAAAGGAGATCCGGGGATAACACCGGAAGGAGGAAGATTATGGCATTAGAACTGAATATCAAAAAAGACGCCATGTGGGACGCTGTCTCCATGGGCGAGATCATGTTAAGACTGGACCCCGGCGACGGCAGGATCCGTACAGCACGTTCCTTCAAGGCATGGGAAGGCGGCGGAGAATACAATGTTGTCCGCGGACTTCGCAAGTGCTTCGGCTTAAAGACCACCACGCTGACTGCTTTTGCGGATAACGAAGTGGGACGTCTGATCGAAGACTTCATCTGCCAGGGCGGCGTGGATACCTCTCACATCGTCTGGAAGAAGACGGACGGTATCGGCAGAGTCTGCAGAAACGGCCTGAACTTCACGGAAAAGGGCTTCGGTGTCCGCGGTGCAGTAGGCTGCTCCGACCGTTTCAATACCGCGATCTCTCAGGCAAAGCCTGAGGATTTCGATCTGGAAAAGCTTTTCGGCGAAGAGGGCGTACGCTGGTTCCATACCGGCGGTATCTATGCAGCTCTTTCCGAGCAGGCATGTGAGACCGTCATCGAAGCGATCAAGACCGCGAAGAAGTACGGCACTATCGTTTCCTACGACTTAAACTACAGACCTTCCATGTGGAGCGCGATCGGCGGTCTGGAAAAGGCACGTGAGGTCAACAAGGAGATCGCCAAGTATGTAGATGTCATGATCGGCAACGAGGAAGACTTCACAGCATGTCTTGGCTTTGAGATCGAAGGAAATGACGGCCTGAAGAAGCTGAGCATCGACGGCTACAAGAAGATGATGCATCAGGTCGCTTCCGTTTACCCGAACTTCAAGGTCATCGCTACGACTCTCCGTACCGTAAAGACCGCTACCGTGAACGACTGGGCAGCGATCTGCTATGCAGACGGCGAGATCTACGAATCCAACAAGTATGACGCACTGGAGATCTACGACCGTGTCGGCGGCGGCGATTCCTTCGCATCCGGTCTTGTATACGGCCTGATGACCACTCAGGATCCCCTCCTTGCAGTGAACTACGGTGCAGCGCACGGCGCACTGGCTATGACCACCCCCGGCGATACTTCCATGGCCAACAAGAAGGAAGTTGAAGCTCTGATGGGCGGCGCAGGCGCACGCGTACAGAGATAACCTCACATTTCATTCATCCATTCAGCGGACTGCCGTTCTGACAAACTCAGACGGCAGTCCGTTTTGCATTCTCTGCAGTACCGCCGCCCGCAGTCCTTTTTATGCTACCGCCCGCCCCCGCTCGTTTCTATACGGTACCGCCTGCCCTGCCCTTTCTTTTATGGTACCGCCCGCCCTGTTGCCATTTTGGCGGTACCGCCCGCCCGGTATTCTCGCTTTATGTCAAGCTGCTCTGACAGGCTGAAACTGTTCCGGCAGTGCGGTTGAGCGCGCGAACGTCGCAAGGAGCATGCTCAGGCAGCGAGGACGGGGACGCGGTTGAGCGAATGCGACCCGCGTCCGCAGGAGTCCGAGTGAATAAGCCGCATGCGACGAGCAGTGAGCAAGCGTCTAGCACAGAGGAACAGTT
>JAZUFC010000052.1:0-4645 GCA_045640465.1 Lachnospiraceae bacterium
AAGCACCCTTGCGGATGCTTTTATTGTCATGCAGTTTTCAAGGTACTTTCCACCTAAACGAATTTCTTCGATTTAGGCTTGACATTTAATAGTTAGTCTTTCTGAATCATTGAGGTTTTATGACCGGAGAAGCGCAAGAGAATGACGAAGACCGTACGCTGCCGGAACTGTTCTGCATTCAGTATAGCACAAGGAAAAGCACCGGGAAAGAGGTTTTTACGGAGTGAGCATGCAATCCGGATTGATATTATTCGTTTTATCGTATATAATAATTGCGTGGCTTTTTGTTATTTCAAAATGGTGATGATTATGAATATTATGAGTTCTGCGGATGCAGCTGTAAAATGGAATATTTCGAGACGCAGAGTCGAAGTACTATGTACTCAAGGACGCATTGAGGGCGTACGGAGAATGGGAGGCGTGTGGCTGATCCCGGAGGACGCCGAAAAGCCGGCAGATGCCAGAGTGAAAAGCGGAAAATATATAAAATCCGAAAAGAATGGTGACAAAAATGAGCAATAATGAATTCATAAGAAAAGTCCCGGAACTTCCGGAGAATCAGTCTACTTATGATACTGTTCGAGGATATATTATTGCAGCTCAGAAGCAGGTATATTCTGCCGTGAATTCTGCTATGGTCACGGCTTACTGGAATATCGGAAAACAGATTTATGAAGCCTGTGGTGAGAACGACCGTGCCGCGTATGGTAAACAGCTTCTGCAGTTCTTATCTGAAAAGCTGACCTCCGAATTCGGAAAAGGGTTTACGGTTAGTAATTTGAGAAATATGCGTCAGTTCTATATGACGTTTCCAATTTGCGACGCACTGCGTAGCGAATTAAGCTGGGCGCATTACAGATCTTTGCCGCGAAGTATCTGCCTTATATGCCGACTAAGGAAGAATTAAGACGAGAACTGAATCTGGATGAATTTGAAAAACTTGAGTAAGCAAATTTAAATCGTTTACTATAGAAACAGAATGCACCTGATTTTTGGAGGAAAGGATGAGTTATACCTTACAGGACTATTTGTTCTTTCGCGGTGACCTCGATTATGAAGCGGCTCCGGTCAATGAGATAGATGAAATGGTATTTGCCTCTCTCGGAAAGGCAGACTATACTGGGATCCTGGCAGAGAATGAGACAGCATCATACGCAGATGCGTTCAATGCGTTTTTTACAATGCACGGTGAGAAAGAGGACGAGATGCTCGGGCTTCTGGAATCTCCGATCCTGATGAAGACACTTCTTACTGCTTCCAGATGCCGCCGGTATGCCGATATCCCGATCAGCCATTTCATAAATAAAGTCAGTACGGAGGATACTGAGCAGATCTCAGCGCTCACCGTTCACGGGCCAAACGGGAAACTTTATGTCACATACCGGGGGACGGATGATACGCTGGTCGGCTGGAAAGAAAACTGCGAGCTGGCGATTCTGGACGCCGTACCTGCTCAAAGGGATGCCGTTTCCTATCTGGAGACCGTCGCAGCAGAGTTTTCAGGTCCTGTCGTGGTCTGCGGCCATTCCAAGGGCGGAAATCTGGCAGTCTATGCCGCGGTCAATGCAAGGGAGGATATCCGTGACAGGATCGAAAAGGTCATAAGTTATGACGGTCCGGGTTTCCTGAACGGATTTTTCGAACAGCCCGGCTATCTCTTGATGAAAGACAGGATCACGACTGTTGTTCCGAACGCAAGCTATATAGGCATGCTGATGCATCGCGCAGGCGGACTGGATGTGGTGGACTGTGATTATAACGGCCCCCGGGCACATGATATTTTTGTATGGAATCTGCTGCCGGATTGTTTTGAGCGCACCCGTCAGCTTTCGGATAAGAGCATGGTATTCCATCGTGCCATTGAACAGACACTGGATGAACTGGATATGCAGAAACGGCAGGATCTGGTGGACGAGATCTTCGAGGTGCTTTCTTCAACCGGGGCTGACAATCTCCTGGATTATACAGAGCATTCTGCCGTGCAGGCATTGAAAATGTCTGTCAGGGCACAGAAATCGAGACAGATCAAGCAGTTCTTTCTGCTTTTGTCCCGTTTTTCCGTAAAGGATGCCGTGGATAATACGGTAGAGGAACTGCAGGATAAAGTGCACGATAAACTGATCGAACCCGTGAAAGAAAAATTTAAAAAGAAAAATGATGCTGATTCAATATAATTGACACCCTGCTTCGCAGAAGGTCATAGTCTGCGGACGGATATCAGAATTACGGCTGAAAAGGAGGAAAACATGATGAGGAAAATTCTGGTCGTTGTAGATATGCAGAATGATTTTGTGGACGGATCACTCGGAACAAAGGAGGCGGTCGCGATCGTCCCCGCTGCGGCAGAAAAGATCCGCAGCTTTGACGGAGAGGAGATCTTTGTCACTTTCGACACGCACGGAAAGGATTATGCCGATACGCTGGAGGGACAGAAGCTTCCGGTGCCTCACTGCATAAGCGGGACAGCAGGGCATGAACTGAATCCTGAGATCCTGAAAGCGCTGGAAGGGAAAGCGTGGAAAGAGATCATTAAGACGACCTTCGGTACCTTTGATATTGTCAGAGAACTGACAGAGAAATATCCGCAGGAAGAGCTTGAATTTGAATTTATCGGGATCTGTACGGATATCTGCGTGATCTCGAATGTGCTGATTGCACGGGCAGCTTTTCCGAATGCAAAGATCACGGTCTATGCAGACTGCTGCGCAGGTGTATCAAAGGAGACGCACGAAGCGGCGCTGACTGCAATGGAGTGCTGTCAGATCGATGTGGTTCGCTGAAAACGGTGCAGCCGGGTAAGCAATTACCCGGCTGCTTTTGTGTCTGTTACTGTTCTGCAATGCCGCGAACCAGTTTGACGGTTTCGTCAATGCTGAGAAAGAGAGGTTCAAATCCGATATAAACATTTTCGTACCGGACACAGAAAAAGCCTTTTCCGTTTTCAGACAGTGATGCTTCGGTCACTTCATCAGGAAGATAGATCTTTGCACTTGTATCCGGCTTAAAGCTGAAAATGGAGAGCGTAAACTCATCTCCCAGAACACCGGGGTCGGGAACCTGTACACCTCCGTCGGCATCGATAACCGTTTCAGGTTCTTCTCCCGTGCGGTAATTGACTCTGAGCATCCTGTAGACGGTACCGTCATTCATGGTCGTAACAGAAATGTCTGCCGGGCCGAAATGATAGCCTTCCGGCAGTTCAGCAGGCAGGAAGCTTCCTAAAACCTGTTCATTCCGGGCTTCGGCTTCTGAAATGCTTTTCACATAGGCGTCTTTGACTTCCTCAGACTTCCGTTCAGCCGGGAATACGGCAATACTGTACATGACACCTTCATTGACGCCGGCGGGCTGAGGCCCTCCTTCTCCGGCGTCCTGTTCGGGTGTGAGTTTCCTAAACACTGCAGCAGCACATACAGCAAGGCACAGGCAGGCAGCAGCAGCGCTCAACAGGATCCGGATCTTTTTTCTGCCCTTGTAGGTGTCAGCCTCGACTATCAGGTCCGGATCAATATGTTCCATAGAAGAAAACAGTTTTTCTTTATTCACAGCACATACCCCTCTTTTATCAGATATTCCCGGAGATCATTACGGGTCCGGAAGAGTGATGATTTCACTTTGCTTTCGGTAACGGCACATCTTTTACTGATTTCAGCGATAGAATCCAGATAAAAATATCTGCGCACAAAAAACACCCGTTTTTCCTGCGGGATCGTATGAAGATAGCTGCTGATCGCTTTTCCGAGCTCTTCTTCGGCAAGTCTGCTTTCGATATCATCCGGTGCGGGAAGGCACAGTTCCATTTCTTCACTCAGTTCCACAATGTATCCGCCGCGTTTCAGGCTTGTGCGCTCACGGCAGCGGTCAATAGAGATGTGCCGGGTGATACGGGCGAGAAAAGCATATAGAAATGCAGCCGGTTTGTTCGGCGGAATGAGATTCCAGGCCTGAAGGTATGTATCGTTTTCGCATTCCTCAGCTGTCTGCGGATCCGATGTGATCCCCATGGATAATGCACGAAGGCGGGAACCGTATTTCTCGGCTGAAAACCGGATCGCACTTTCATCCCGATTCAGATAAAGCTGAACGATCTTATCATCTTCCAAACTTCTGACCTCCTTTCATAGATTTCTTTGCAAGACCTTCACCTTATAAAGCGGATTTTTGACAGGGGCGGTTGCATGTTTTTGAAAAATGCATCAAATTTTTGGAACGATACGAATTCATTGAACAAACGACCCGCTGAAAAGAGAAAATGAATTCTTTTTCAGCGGGTCCGGTCATTTATAATACGCAGGTCACTCTTCCTTTGCGGCTTCCTTTTCTGCATCTTTTTTTCCGTAGACATAGTCCATGAAAAGATCGGAAAGGGTCAGCCACTGCTCGAAAGCAGGATATTTGAGGGGACCCATCAGATAAACGCCTGCCTGTCCGTGCGGGCAGCCTGCAATGGTATGCACCTCAACCGTGACATGATGATCTCTCAGGTCCTGAATGTAGGGGTTCAGATTTGGAATGTTGAAATCATCTTCTCCGACCACGCAGATCGTAGGCGGATAGGAGACTTTTTCTTCCCAGCGGAATTCCGGACTGAAATCGCGGTCCAGCATTCTGGGACCGTAGATATTCAGAAAAGCAAGTCGGAGGC
>JAZUFC010000053.1:0-5792 GCA_045640465.1 Lachnospiraceae bacterium
CTCATGAGTCGATCCGAAGGTTGTGGTTTCTATACCGATGGCTATCTCATCAGGCTTCAGACCGGACTTTTTACCGGTAAGTATGTGATAGGTTTCTTCTGTTATAAAGACCACATTGGAAAGATCATTAATGTCACTATCTCTCTCACCCCGGGCCGCAAAGTTCCTCCCGTCAAACAGATAAGAAACCTCCAGATAGCTCTGCCTGAGAATACTGTCTATCTCAATTCCGCACTTCTCTGCACTTTTTCTCGTGATCTGTTCCAGATCACCGGCGGGAATATGTACCATATTATCTTCACTTTCGTAATAATCAGCCGAAAAGTACAGATCCTGCGGATAGTTCGAGTCCAGCGTTTCCTGCATTCCGCTGTAAAGACTGACCGTTGTGGAGATCATGACCAGCACACCGGTTGCAAGGATACAGATCGACGCAAGTCCGACCGCGTTCTGCTTCATGCGGTACAATAGTCCCGAAACACTCGGCAGATGCTTTTTGCTGTAATAATACTTTTTATTCTTTTTGAGCGCCTTCAGTACGAAAATACTGCCCGCAGTAAAAAGGCAATAGGTGCCGATGATGACCAGAAATACCGCTGCAAAGAAAAGCAGCAGAGCAGACAGCGGGTTTGTCGTAGTGACGGAAATGACATATCCGCCGATCAGCGTGACAAGTCCGAGCATAAAGATAAGCCACTTGACCTTCGGTTCTTTTTCTCCCGCCTGACGGCTTGCAAGCATTTCTACCGGCTTCATCCCTGCGATGCTGATCCGGTTGACGAAAAAGGCAAGCAGATACAGGATCACAAAGAAGCCGGCCGGCGGCAGGATCGTTTTCCATGTGATAAAATCAAAGCCGAAAATAATATCCGTCTTGAAAATACTGCAGATCAGCAGCGAGCAGAGCTTATAAAACAATACGCCGAAGCTGCTTCCCGCAAGGACGGAGCAGCTGCCGCTGATCGCCGTTTCCCAAAACAGTATCTTTCCGATGTGGCGCTTTTCCATTCCGAGAACATTGTAAAGACCGTATTCCCGCTTTCTCTGACGCATCAGAAAACTGTTGGTATAAAGGATCAGAATAACAGACAGGAGCGCGATGACCGCTGTTCCGATACTCATAAACGTCGGGATATAGTCGCCGCCGGGAATGCCTGCGATCCGTTTATCGGCTTTTAAGGTATAAACGATATACAGGCAGGCAAGAAGTCCTGTGCCGGTGAGGATCTGCGGAATGTAAAAACGGTAATTTTTCCTGATGTTATTCCATGCAGTTCTTATGTAAAAACCTGTTCTCATACCCGTTCACCTCCGGTGCGCAGAAGTGTCAGCGTATCGGAGATCTTCTTATACAGCTCATCGTTGGTACTGTCGCCGCGATAGATCTGGTGGAAGATCACACCGTCACGGATAAACAAAACACGGTCAGCGTGCGAAGCCGCGTCGGTAGAATGGGTGACCATCAGTATCGTCTGTCCCATTCTGTTGACCTTTTCAAATACGCGAAGCAGATCGCCGGAGGAAGCCGAATCCAAAGCCCCTGTCGGTTCATCGGCGAGGATCAGTTTGGGGTACGTGATCAGTGCGCGTGCAACGGCAGTGCGCTGCTTCTGACCGCCCGAGATCTCATACGGATATTTCTGAAGGATATCTTCGATTCCGAGCGGCTTTGCAATCGACAGAAGTCTCTTTTCAAGTTCCTTCACCGGTGTGCCGCCGAGCACGAGAGGGAGCAGAATGTTATCCGTTACATTCAGGGTGTCGAGCAGGTTGAATTCCTGGAAAACAAACCCGAGATGCTCCCTGCGGAATGACGCAAGCTCTTTTTCTTTCACATCCGACAACATCATTCCGTCGAGAATGACTTTTCCGGCGGTCGGCTTATCGAACGCGGCAAGAATGTTGAGAAGTGTGGTTTTTCCGCTGCCGGACTCACCCATAACAGCGACATATTCTCCGTTTTCAACGGAGAAACTCACATTTTTCAGCGCTTCCACGGGCGTACCGCCGAAGCGGGTGGTATAGGTTTTTTTCAGACCTTCTACGAATAAAACAGACATTAATTGATTGCCTCCTTAGGTTTTCTGCCGGTATTCTATCTTTTTCGGGGCAATCCGACCATTTATCAGGATGACGCTGAGGTGACAGTTTTGTCATATACTATATCTTTCGCTTGTCATACCGGCCTGTGCAGAACTGACTGTACCTTTCAGATCAAATCTTTTCTGACTTTCACTATAATCAAACTTTCCCAGCCTTCCGCACTATACAGAAAAATCCGTCTTCATAAATAACCGTACGATCTCTTCAGGATATTTCTCCATATATTGTTCAATCTCTTGTGCCATTGTTACGCTCCTTACTTTGCGGCAAATTCAGATTCTGCTTACATAACAGTGGACTGATTCCACAATTTTCATATTCATTTCGTGATCCGGAAACGGCAGTGTGCGGATCCGTTCAATACGGTATCCGGAATTCCTATCTCGCATTTTCTATCCGCTCGAGCTTTCTGTTCAGTTTTTCCCTGATCTGCGTCATCCACTCCGGTTCCTCTTTTACGGGCTCCGAGAGCACATGAAGGATCGTTGCATATTCCTGCAGCGAAACGAGTTCCCGCATCAAAGGCAGCGATGCAAGCTGCTCCGCGGAGAAAGTCCGCCTGCTGCGATATCCTTCGATGAATGCATTGACGGCCTGATCTTTCAGATCTTCTTCTACCACGTCGTCCATTGCATCGATAGCCCGGACGACGTCGAGTGCATAAAAGCAGCGAATCGAATCGTCAGGATCGATCACGCCGAACTGCCCGCTCTCTTCATCATACAGTACATTATCCGGTTCAAAATCATAGTGGATCAGACCATAGTTGTCTTTGCCGATCCCGAGCCTGCTCAGTTCATCCGAAACAGTATCGAGTCGGGACAGAATGCTCTCAGGAGCCTGATATTTTATAAGCCGCTCTTTTACTTTTGCCAGCAGCTCAACGTGACTTTCTCTCTCATCGGAATAAGGGTACTCTTCCGACAGATCATGAAGCTCCGCCAGTATTCTGCCGTAACCGTAAGCAAGTTCCGTGCTGCCGTCGACATCTTCCAGTGTCTCCCCGCTGACCTCTTCAAAACAGGAGACGTTATAAATTCCCCACTGTGTTGAGATGACATCGTGAAGCTTACCGTCTTTCATCGGATAAGGCTTCATAACGGGATAGCCGTGTTCCGAAAGCCATGTAATGAAATGAAGCTCGGATGCGACCTCCGAAGGAGCCTTTTCGGCTGTCGGCGAGAGTCTCAGATAACATACTTTTCCCTTTTCATCCGCATAAAACGGATAGATCGCATTCGAAGAGATCCGGAAATGCCTCAGCATCTCATCAAGATACCGTTCGCTGTGATCGTAACGTTTCAAACACTCTTTTGCCAGTTCATAATTTTCAAATAAATATTTTAACGGAAGCATTATTGTCTGTCCTTTCTGCAGGAAACGCTATGCCTATGCAAGGCTTCGAATCGGATGGGAAACATTATTTTTCCCGTTCGGGTGCAAGCCTTCACTGAAATGCCTGTATAAAATTCTCTTCTGTAATTTTCCTGGGATTGATCATAGATTCCTCCATAAACATTCTTGTTTAACGCGTCCTGACAGCTTGTATGAATATCTGTGAAGGTATAGGATAAATAAAAAAAGGCCGCGGCTATAAGCCACGGCAAAAAAATCATCAGATCATTATTTTAATTCAGCCGAGGTCTTCATCAGATATTCAGATTTCATTGCGGTAATCTTTCTCATAATTCAGCACCTCGCTTTCCTGTAATTTCTTTATGATAATACTACCTTGCAAAAGGATTTGTCAATACTCAATCAGAACCGACCGCCGGGGCGGCGCCGTACAGCTGCCCTTTTTTCTTCAGCACCGACATATAACACAGATATACCACCGTGCTGAGAGACCAGGTAAACGGGTAGATCCAGTGCGTCAGCTCAATATAATGCCAGGTCTGACCGATGGTCATGAATACCAGCACACGGATCGCACACCAGCATGCCAGCATCACGATCATAGGCACTGTCGGTTTTCCGATACCGCGCATGACAGCTGACGTCAGATGGGAGAACGCTACCAGAAAATAAAAAGTACCGCAGATCCTTGCTCTTGCGTATCCGATCTCAATCACTTCCGGATCACGAACAAACAGTCCGATCAGCGATCTGCCAAAGAAAACAAAGCCCAGACCTACAAACTGCGCGCAGGCTACGCCTGTAATCAGGCCAAAGAACATACCGCGTCTGACACGGTCCGTTTTTCCGGCACCGATATTCTGGGAAATATAGGTAGAGAGTGCCATGGAGAAAGCGGTTACCGGCAGGAAACCAAAGCCCTCGATTCTGGAATAGGCACCGATGCCGGCAACGGCCGCAGAACCGAAGGAATTGATATAGGACTGGATCAGTACATTGGAAAGGTCTATGACACATCCCTGCAAAGCTGTCGGCATACCATTGCGGACGATATCCTTTAATACACTGCGGTCCACACGGATCTCAGAAGGAACCACCCGGATGGCATCGTCGATCGTGAGAAGCTTCCGGAGCGCCAGAAAAGCAGAGAAGAACTGAGAAATGACGGTCGCAATTGCGGCACCGGCAACGTCCAGTTTGAAAAAAGCAATAAAGACAAAATCCAGGACAACATTCAGCACAGAACTGATGATCAGATACTTCAGAGGATCCTTTGAGTCACCGCCCGCCTGAAGGATACCGGTAAAGGTGTTGTACATGACCATTCCGGAAGCGCCTCCGAAATAGATCATAAGATAGGATTTTGCCTGATCGACAATGTCCTCAGGTGTATCCATGATCCTCAGAAGAACAGGGGCAAAGAGAAGTCCGCCGACGGTCAGAAGGACGGAACTGAAGATGCCTACACATACCGCTGTATGGACTGCTTTCCCGGTAGCTTTCCGGTCACCCAGACCGATGGCTCTGGCAATAACGATACCGGAACCGTTGGAGAATCCCATGAAAAATCCGATAAACAAATAGATCAGAGAGGATGTGGAAGCAACGGCAGCCAGCGCCTGTGCGCCTACCAGATTTCCGACGATCAGGGAGTCTGCCATGTTGTAAAACTGCTGGAACAAATGCCCGAACAGGATCGGGAGTGCAAAAGACAGGATCAGTTTTTTGTGATCACCTGTTGTCATGTTCACTGTGCCTGTATTTGATTTCATTTCATACGCCTTCCGATTACGTCTGATCCGGATATTCCCAGAAAAGACCTTTATGAAAATTTTTATTACCAAGAGGTTTTGCTGTCAGCCTGAAGATAACACACCCGTCAGGACAAATTACTGTTTTTGTGTAATACATTACATAGATCTGCCAAGGATCTTCTTCACTCCACAGTTCTTCAATAACGTCAAATCTGTCCGGCAAGTCGCATCCATTATAAAAACCAGTCGGCCGCATGTCAAGCAACTTCACCGATCAGCAATAAAGAAGCGCCAGAGTATCCGGTGGATGGCCGTATGTGCTATACTATATTTATACTTTTTTATCATTTCAAAAACACTTTGCCGTTCTCAAACGTTATAAGAGTGAAAACCACAGGAAAGGAGGGTGCCATGATCAGAGAACTGTATACCGTGTACCGGACCGAGCTGATCAGATACTGCTGCATGATATGCGGAAATGTCGATGATGCCGAAGATCTGCTGCAGGAGACCTTCATGAAGGCACTTTCCAATCTGGATCTTCTGGAAGAATTGGGAGAAAAAGAGCGCCGGGCATGG
>JAZUFC010000054.1:0-14436 GCA_045640465.1 Lachnospiraceae bacterium
GCCGCCACCAGCACGATCAGAATGATATCCACTGCGTTCACGGTCTCATTTCCTCCTTACAGAAGCAGGATCAGCCGCGTCACAAACGCCATACACCATGCCAGCAGACACTGCCACAGCACCACGCCCAGTGCCCAGCGCATTCCAAGTTCCCGCCGGATGGCCGCAATGGCCGCCACGCAAGGCGTATAGATGAGGCTGAACACCAGCATGCTGGCTGCCTGAGCCGTCGTCAGCGCCGCGGTGAGGCTGCCTGCAAACAGTATTTCCAAAGTGGAGACAACGCTTTCCTTGGCCATAAAGCCGGAAATAAGCGCCGTACACAGGCGCCAGTCGCCCAGTCCGATAGGGGCAAACAAGGGCGCCAGTCCGCCGGCAATGAGTGCCATCATGCTGTTTGCGGAATCGCTCACGGGGTTCAGCCGCACATCAAAGCTCTGCAGCACCCACACTACCACCGTCGCCACCAGAATGACCGTAAAGGCCTTGCGGATAAAATCCCCCGCCTTCTGCCACAAAAGCTGCAGCACGCTGCGGGCACCGGGCAGGCGATAGTTGGGCAGCTCCATCACAAAGGGCACCGCCTCACCGGTAAACAGGGTTTTGCGGTACAAAAAGGCCGCCAGAATGCCCGTTACGATGCCCAGCAGGTACAGCCCCACCATGATCAGTCCGCCCTGTCCAGGGAAGAACATGCCCACAAAGAACGCATAAATGGGCATCTTTGCCGTGCAGCTCATAAAGGGTGTCAGCAGAATGGTCATGCGCCTGTCCCTTTCGGAGGGCAGCGTACGCGTGGCCATCACCGCGGGCACTGTGCAGCCAAAGCCCACCAGCATGGGCACAATGCTGCGTCCCGAAAGTCCCAGCTTGCGCAGCGGCTTATCCATCACAAACGCCACACGGGCAATGTATCCGCTGTCCTCCAGCAGGGAAAGGAACAAAAACAGCGTTACAATGATGGGCAAAAAGCTGATCACACTGCCCACACCCGCAAAAATACCGTCAATGATCAGGCTGTGTATCACATTATTGACGTGAGCGGCTGCCAGACCCGTATCGACTGCGGCCGTCAAAGCATCAATGCCGCTTGCCAGCAGATTCTGAAAAAACGCACCGATCACATTGAAGGTCAGGTAGAACACCGCCGCCATGATCAGCACAAACACGGGAATGGCGGTAAACCGTCCCGTCAGCACCTTGTCCAGCTTTTCGCTGCGCAGCCTTTCACGGCTTTCATGCGGGCGGGTCAGCGTCTCCTCGCACACACGGTCGATGTAGCCGAAGCGCATATCCGCCATGGCCGCGCTGTGATCCATCCCACGCTCCGTTTCCAGCTGCAATACCAGATGCTCCAGCAGCTCCGTCTCGTTCTTGTCCAGTTCCAGCTGCCGCAGGATGTGCTCATCGCCCTCAATCAGCTTGGAAGCCGCAAACCGCACCGGAAGCCCCGCCCGCTCCGCATGGTCACGGATCAGATGAATGACCGCGTGCAGGCAGCGGTGCAGCGCGCCGCTGTTATCCTCTTCAATGCAAAAATCCTGCGGCACGGGCTTTTCGCGGTAGCGCGCAATGTGCAGCGCATGCTCCACCAATTCATGCACGCCTTCATTTTTGGCAGCAGAGATGGGCACCACAGGCACGCCCAGCATCGCTTCCAGACGGTTGATGTCCACCGCGCCGCCGTTGCCGGTCAGCTCATCCATCATGTTGAGCGCCACCACCATCGGCGTATCCATCTCCAGCAGCTGCATCGTCAGGTACAGGTTGCGTTCGATATTGGTCGCGTCTGTGATGTTGATGATACCCTTCGGCTTCTCTCCCAGCACAAATTCGCGGGTCACGATCTCTTCAGCGGTGTAGGGTGACATCGAATAGATGCCCGGAAGATCCGTTACCAGCGTATTATTATGTCCCCGTATCACGCCGTCCTTCCGGTCTACCGTCACGCCGGGGAAGTTTCCGACATGCTGATTGGAACCGGTCAGCTGATTGAAGAGCGTCGTCTTCCCGCAGTTCTGATTTCCTACCAGCGCAAAGGTCAGCGTCGTATCCTTCGGAAGCGGATCTTCATCCTCTTTCACATGGTATTTGCCGCCCTCTCCGAGTCCCGGATGCAGGGATTCCTTTTCCTTGCGCTGTCCTTTTTCCGCCTTCCCGGAGGAAAGCGCTTTTTCTTTCAGGAGCACCACTTCGATCTTTTCCGCATCCGCAAGGCGGAGCGTCAGTTCATATCCGTGGATCTCCAGTTCCATGGGGTCTCCCATGGGTGCAAATTTCACGACTCTGACTTCTGCTTCGGGGATCAGCCCCATATCCAGAAAATGCTGTCTTAATGCACCTTCGCCGCCGACACTTAACACGCGGCAGCTCTGTCCGACCTGTAATTCTTTGAGATTCATTGATCCTGGCCTTCTTTTCTTTTATGAAACAGGCGGGGCACAGAACGGCCCCGCCTGAAATGTTTACGGGTCTTCGTCCGTCATCAGTTTGTAATATCCTGTGACCAGTAAACCTGATTATAAATGTCTCTGAAACGGTACATCATGTTGGCGCAGTCTTCGTCCAGCACCACAGATGCGATCTCCAGTCCCGCCATGCCTTCTTCCGGAACGGTCATCTGGTCGCCCAGCATGTAGCTGTCCAGATATTCGCCTTCGTAGGAATAGTAGTCGCAGAGGAAGTCGAGCGTATCGCCCGGATTGATCATGGAGATCTTTTCTTCAGCCAGCACGTCAACGTCAGCGGGAACATCCGCTGCATCACCGGCATTGATATCCGTAATGCTCTTTGCCTGCAGCTCGGTCTCGCCGTCCTTATAGACCGGGATCGCACCTGCCACATAGCCGTAAGGATTCTCGTTGTCGAAACAGAGGATCAGGTTGACCCACACGCCGTTTAAGAGCGCCGGAACATGGCCCTGAATGCAGAAGTTCTTTCCGTCATCCGTTAAGGAATCGAAGTAGTAGGCAACTGCCTGACCGTTGATGGAAAGCCACTTCGGATCTTCGGGTGCCAGCAGATTTCCCTGTGCATCGAAGGAGAAGATATTGTCTACACCGAGGTCGATAAAGCTTTCGCCGTCATCGTAATACACGGACAGTGCAAGCTCAGTAACGAGCGCCCACTGATCCTTGGAAAGCGTGATATGCCAGGTACCGTCTTCACCTTCGACCCAGTTCAGCTGGGAAACGTCGAAGCTGTTTTCGATGATATATTCGGCTGCTTCATCATTTGAAAGCGCTCTGCCGCTTAAGAAGCCGGTATTGCCGCCGCCGTCTACGCTGGTATCCACAAGACCTGCGATCAGAGAACCGATGCCGCTTCCTGAAGAAGAAGAGGAACCGCCGCCGAAGAAACTGCCGAGCAGACCGGAAAGCATATCCGTGGACTGCGGCTGGGGCTGCGGGTGAGGATCGCCGCCGAGCAGACCCAAAAGGGAACCGAGCTGGTTCGCGGTACCGCCGGATGCGATCTGACCGGAGACCTCCATGGATGCGAAGTTCTTGATGCAGTTGCTGTAATCGTCATCCAGACCGATCTTCTTATATGTCTTTACCGCCTTGTCTACATAGCTTGTGCTTCTGTAGGGGAAGTAAATGGAAATACCGTATGCATTCGTCACGTCGGAGGAGGTACGGTTGTACTTGACTGCGCCCTGAATGGCTTCCGCAAGTTCATTGCCTTCCTCTGTTCCGAGCTTGATCGCAAAGTCGGTCAGGTCGACCTGATCGATGCCTGAAGACTGCGCGAATTCATGGGAACGGCTGCGGGCCTTGGAGACTGCCGCATATTCCTTGTTCACCAGGTTTGACGTTGCCGTGGAGAATTCGGAAAGCCGGTTCGGGATCACTGCCGCAAATTCGGCCAGATCCGTTACGGAAAGCGTTGCAGACTGTCCTCTGCACTTGGAACCGCAGGTCTCGACGAAGCTGTCGACGATCTCCTTGCCCATTTCCACGGTAGAAAGAGAAGTGTCTGCATCCAGATCCGCAAGCCAGTCGGTATAGTACCAGCCGATACCGGGCTCGGATTCCTCGGAAGCAACCATATAGTGACCGTATTCGGAAAGCATCAGCGCATTCTCGCACGTTGCCATCAGACAGGCATCGAAGCCGATCATATCGAACTTCACGCCGCCGTCTTCCAGCGCCGTCTGGATGCCTGCAAGATCCATGGAGCCTGCAGATACATGCTTTTCATCATAACCGTAACCCGTCACGGAACCGCCGCCGTGATCCCAGAAGATCAGCTCATAGCGGTTTGCGGGGAAGTTCTCCGCACAGTAGCGGATGAACGAGGAAAGCGTATCCGGATCCGTCATGGTGAGGTTTCCGAGATCCTTTTCCAGCGCCGTGATCTTGCCGTTTTTGATCTGGAAGATCATGTTTGTGGAGTTGGAGACCACATTGTTCTTCCATTTTTTCGCACCGCCGGTATAGACCAGCAGATTGACGTTCTTGTTCGCGATCTTTGCATTGATCATTTCCTGCAGATCGCTCGTGCCGCAGCCGTAGCTGGATTCCAGATCGGCACCGCACATATAGACCATGAGCGTGACAACATCCTTGCCCTTGCCCTTGATCTTGGTGAATTTCTTTCTTGCCGTTTCATCTACGGAATCATCCAGCTCGACAAGACCTGCGTTCGTGCCGCCGTTCCAGGAGTTTGAGCTGTTGGTGGAACTGGAAAGAGATTCGGAAGAAGTATCCGTGCCTGCCAGATCCAGAAGGCTTCCGAAAGCACCGCTGTATGAGCTCTGACCCGATCCGCCGATGACATCGCTGATGCCGAGGCTTGAAAGGATCGAAGAAAGGTCCACCTTATCGGAGAAATCGTCAAGACTTCCCTGCTGGATATTGGTATTGCCGCCGGATGTCGGAAGAACAGTCGTACCGCCGCCGCCGTTTCCGCCGCCGAGACACTTTGTAAGTCCCCCGCCGCCGCCGAGAAGCAGTACCGCAACGAGCGCGATCAGAAGGAACTTTCCTTTTCCGCCGCCGCCCGAAGACGAACCCGAGCCCATGCCTCCGAGAAGGAGACTGGAAAGAAGTCCTTTCTGCGGTGCTTCCTGATTGGAGCCGCCCGCATTACCGGGTGTTTTTCCGGCTGCGCCCGGTTTGCCGGTTCCGTTCGGTTTTCCGGAAGAACCTGTTTTGGCAGAAGTGCCTTCACTTCTTGCCCCTGTGCCGACAGGACCCGTTCCGAGGCCGTCACCGCGGCGATGGATGTTGCCGTTGCCGCCGGTCACTTTTTCCTGTCTGTTTTTCGGTGTACTTGCCATTTTTTCTCCTTTTTGACAAAATATGTTGTTATTCAGAGTCCTTTTCACAGAAATATCTGCGGCTTCCTTATCTCTTCCGCAAGTACCTCTGTGGCTGATATGAACTATTCAAAATTTGTTGATATTATACCACCTCTGCCCCACTATTTGCAAGCGCATTTCTGCCCGTCTTCTGTTCACCTTCTGCCCGCCTTTTTCCGGCTGCAAGTGCGGGCCCGGTTCCTGCAGTGCAGTTTAGCGAGCGAACGTCGCAAGGAGCATGCTTAGGCAGTGAGGACGGGGCCGCGATGACCCGCGGCCGCAAGAGTCCGAGCGAATGGCCGCATGCGACGAGCAGTGAGCGAACGATCAGCACAAAGGAACTTCGGTCCCGCACGGCAGCCGAATAGAAAGGGCCGCAGGAGTCCGAACGAATCAGCGCGTGCAGTGAACAGCGAGTGAACGTCCAGCGCAAAGGAACATTTCAGGCGCTGCGGCGTTCGTACGAAAAAGGGCCGCAGGAAAACCTGCGGCCCGAAGGATATCAATATCAGTCGTTTGTGTAGTTGTCGAAGTAACCCTGAACGAGGACGACCGGTGTTCCCTTATCGCCGGAACCGGAAGTCAGATCGCAGAGAGAACCGATCAGGTCGGTCAGCTGTCTGGGGGTGGTTCCCTGAGAAGCCATATTGCCCTTCAGGTCGTTGCCCTTGTTGCGGATGGATTCGGAGATCGCCGCCTTCAGCTCATCGCCCTTCAGATCCTTGTAATCGTTGTCAGCCAGATACTTCAGCTTCAGTTCGTTCGGCGTGCCGATCAGACCGGAAGTGTGGAACGGAGAAACGACCGGATCGGCCAGTTCCCAGATCTTACCCTGCGGATCCTTGAAAGCGCCGTCGCCGTAGACCATCGCTTCGACCTTCTTGCCGGTAGCATCGAAGATCCGCTTCTGGATATCTTCGACCAGCTTCTGGCTGTCTCTCGGGAAAAGCTTGATCTTGTCTTCGGTTGCCTTATTGGAGCCGAGAAGACCGTAAGTCTCGTTGTAGCCGCTGCCGTTTACGGAAGCATTCATGATCTCGTCCATGCCGTAAACGATCTTTGCGCCTGCTTCCTTCAGAATTCTCTTGGTACGCTGACGTGTATGGATATCGCAGTTCAGTACGCAGTCCGTGTAATTCAGGATCGCTTTTGCCTGGTTTGCAAAAATGATCTCAGCTTCACAGCCGCATTCCTTGATCAGATTCTCATAGTAGCCGACATAGTCCACACCCGTGAACTCGTGCTTGTTCTCGCCGAACAGCTCACGATAACGCTCCAGAGACAGAACGTCTGAATACGGATTGACGCCGGAGGCATCGATCTGATCATCTGTCAGAAGCTTGTTGCCGACTTCGTCTGAAGGATAGGAAAGCATCAGGACGATCTTCTTCGCGCCCTTTGCAAAGCCCTTCAGGCAGATGGAAAAACGGTTTCTGGAGGTGATGGGGAAGATCACGCCGACGGTTCCGTCAGGGAACTTTCTCTTCACGTCTTCGGCAATATCGTCGATCGTGCAGTAGTTGCCCTGTGCACGTGCGACTACAGATTCGGTAACAGCAATGACGTCGCGGTCATGCATGGAAAAACCTTCCGACTTCGCAGCCGCAAGGACACTGTCGGAAACGATCGCAGCCATGTCATCGCCTTCGCGGATGATGGGGCAGCGAATGCCGCGGGATACGGTACCGACTAATCTTTCATTCTGTTCCATAATGCTCTCCTCCTGTATTCTTATCACGGATAAATCCGGTGATCACCGGGAACGGTTCCCGGATCAGTCAACAAATTCTTGGAAAAAGGGATTTCCAACCTTTGTATAATACACCTTTTTTTCCGCTTTGTAAATATTTTTTTCAGGCCTTGCGCTTACGGTTCAGATATTCGTCCAGCTGTTTTTTCAGATCGTCGGGGATCTCGCGCTTCACCGGGCACTTCACCGCATTTGCCATCCGGTCGGTAAAGTAGGACAGGAATTCGATATCCTTCGCACACTGCTTTTCGGATACCACTGCAGGCGTATCGTAGCGGTTGTGGATCGGCGCAAGCGTGTTTGCCGCGAGCCGTGCAAAGGAGACTGCGGGAACACCCTGATCCGCAAACGGTGTGGAATCGCTCGAATAAACGCCTGAATGTGCGTCGATGCCGAAACCGATCTCGGATGCGATGTAGGAGATGTAACCGGTCAGTCTTTCCTCCGCGGTCACGCAGGAGATGAACTTGCCCATGATGCTGCCGATCATGTCGAGGTTGATGTTCAGCACACATTTATCAAGCTCTTTTTCATGCTTCTTCACGTATGCCTTGGAGCCAAGAAGGCCTCTTTCCTCGCTGCCGCAGAAGATGAACCTGAGGCCGTAGCGGTTGGGCGCGGTCTTTGCCATTTCCTCCATGATGCCGAGAAGGCCGATGCAGCCCGTCATATTGTCGTAAGAGCCGTGTGAAAGAGAAGTGGAATCGTAATGCGCGGTCAGTGCGATCCATTCATCGGAAGTGCCGGGGATCTCTGCGACCACATCTCTGGAATTATCCTCGTATTCCTCTTCGTCGATCACGATCTTCGCAGTCTTCGCGCCGCTCTTCACGATCTTCACCGCATCCTTCGCGTTGATGTTCACGGCAAGCGTCTTCTTCCCCTCGTGCACGTATGCGCGAAGTTCTTTCTGATCGATGTCACTGTCGCGGAAATTCACGTTTCCGTCAAATGTAATGATACCCTTTACACCGGCTTCCGTGAGATCCTTATATACAAAGTAGGAAATACCGCTGTCCAGAAGGACGATACAGTCCTTTGCAAACGTCAGGGACGCGGGATCGGTATTCGGAAGATATAAAAACGGTGCTTCGATCTCGCCGCTTCCGCAGTTATAGTAACCCTTGCAGGCGATCTCTTTTCCGTCGATGAGAAGCTGTGCATTCTTCATCTTTGCCATCTGCACCTTGAAGTTTTCAAGCTTTGCCTTGACGCCGAGTTCTTCGCACTGCGCCTTCAGATATTCCGCTGCCTTCAGTTCTTCTTTTGTTCCGCCGGTGCGGACATAGTCCGTATCTTTAATGATCTGCCGGATTTTTGTGACCTTCATGAAAATATCCTCCTTATGTACAGCCGTTTTTCAGCAGACGCTCTGCCGCATCTTCCTGCGTAAGCCTCATGTTCTGCTTCGGCATCCGCATTCCCGCTGAGTTTTTTCTGATCACAGTGTAGCATTTTTTCATCCGTTTGACAACGGGAAGACCGTGGTTACCCGCTGCTTTCCTGCATCAAAAATGACAAATCCGGCTGACTTTTCCGGGAAAAAACCTGCGTTTCGCCGAAGATGATTTTCTTTCCCCGATATGCTTGACTTGACCGGAACGCATTGCTAAAATATCAGTGTACTCCGGTGCTGACGGAATGTGAGTTTACACAGTGTACCGGAGAGTTCATACTTATGCCGACCGTCTGGGCAGTTCTTTTGCGGATCATTCTGTGTCCGCCGGAGAGCTGCCCTTTCTTGTTTTTCAGACTACTGCAGGAGGTATCATTTTGGAACATCTTGAATGGAAAGGTTTTGCGGACGGAAACTGGAAAGAGGAGATCGATGTCAGGGATTTCATCGACAAAAACTATACGCCCTACTACGGAGGCTCCGAATTCTTATGCGGCCCCACGGAGCGGACAAAGCGTGCGCTTTCCCGTCTGGAGGAGCTGAAAAAGCTGGAGCAGGAAAGAGGCGGTGTTCTGGATATCGACACCACGACCGTTTCCTCCCTTTTGAACTACAAGCCCGGCTATCTGACGGATGAGGATCTGATCGTCGGTCTGCAGACAGATGAGCCTTTAAAGCGAGGCGTCAATCCCTTCGGCGGCATCCGCATGGCAAGAGCTGCCTGCGAAGCCTACGGCTATAAGCTTTCGGACAAGATCGAAGAATACTTTACCTACCGTACCACACATAACGACGGTGTTTTCCGTATCTACACAGACGAAATGAAGGCCGCCCGTCACTGTGCGCTTCTCACCGGACTTCCGGACGCCTACGGACGCGGACGTATCATCGGCGACTACAGAAGAGTCGCCCTCTACGGCATCGACCGCCTGATCGCGGAAAAGCAGAAGGATAAAAAGGCAAAGGGCGAAAACTTCATGGATGTGGACAACATCCGTCTTTTAGAAGAGCTCTATCAGCAGATCAACTTTTTAGGAAAATTAAAGGAAATGGCCGCCATGTACGGCTGTGACATCGGCCGTCCCGCAGGAAATGCAAAGGAAGCGATCCAGTGGACCTACTTTGCTTATCTTGCAGCCAACAAAGAACAGAACGGCGCTGCCATGTCCTTCGGACGGACCTCCACCTTCTTCGATATCTATATTGAAAGAGACCTCCGTGAAGGAAAGATCACCGAGACGGAAGTACAGGAGCTTTTAGACGACCTGGTCCTGAAGCTCAGATGTGCCCGTCATCTGCGCACACCCGAATACAATGAACTTTTCGGCGGCGATCCCATGTGGATCACGGAAAGTGTCGGCGGCATGAGCTTAAGCCACCGTCCGCTGGTCACAAAGACCTCCTTCCGTATTCTGAATACCCTTTACAATCTCGGCGCCGCTCCCGAACCCAACCTGACCGTGCTCTGGTCTCACAGCCTTCCCGAAGCCTTCAAGAAATTCTGCGCGAAGGTCTCCTGTGATACCGACTCCATCCAGTACGAAAATGACGACCTGATGCGTCCCCGTTACGGCGATGACTACGCCATCGCCTGCTGCGTATCCGCCATGAAGGTCGGTAAGCAGATGCAGTTCTTCGGAGCCCGGACCAATCTGGCAAAGCTCCTTCTTCTGTCCATGAACGGCGGCATCGACAATGTTTTCGGCACCCGCCTCGGGCCGCAGATGGAGCCTATGCAGGATGAAGTTCTTGATTATGCCGAGGTCATGAAGCGCTTCCGCACATACCTTGCATGGCTTGCGCATCTCTATGTCAACACCATGAACTGCATCCATTACATGCATGACAAATACGCTTACGAAAAAACGCAGATGGGCCTTCACGATACCGATGTCGAACGTCTGATGGCTTTCGGTGTTGCCGGTCTTTCCGTGATCACAGACTCCCTGTCTGCCATTAAATATGCAAAAGTCCGTCCGGTCCGGAACGAAGAAGGCATCATCACGGACTTTGTAACGGAAGGCGACTTCCCGAAGTACGGAAACGATGACGACCGCGCTGACGAGATCGCCGTCAACCTTCTGACCATGGTCCATGAGGAGCTGAAAAAGACGCCCGCATACCGAAATGCCTCGCACACGCTTTCCGCACTGACCATTACATCAAACGTGGTCTACGGAAAGAAGACCGGTTCGACTCCGGACGGAAGAAAAGCCGGCGAGCCTTTCGCCCCCGGCGCAAATCCCATGCACAACCGTGAAGTAAACGGCGCGCTGGCTTCCTTAAACTCTGTCAGTAAACTCCCCTACGGCTCCGCCTCCGACGGTATCTCCAACACCTTCTCGATCATTCCCGACGCACTCGGAAAGACTGCGGACGAACGGATCGATAATCTGGTATCTATTCTGGACGGCTACTTCCAGAACGATGCACACCATCTGAACGTCAACGTCATGAACCGTGAGACCCTCCTTGATGCTTACGAGCATCCGGAGAACTATCCGAACCTGACCATCCGCGTATCCGGTTATGCCGTAAACTTTGTCCGTCTTACCAAAGAGCAGCAGAGAGAGGTCATCATGCGGACCTTCCATTCCTTTATATGAGTATGAAAGGCCGAATCAGTTCCTTTCAGAGTCTGGGTACCGTCGACGGTCCCGGCGTCCGCTCCGTGATCTTCCTGCAGGGCTGTCCGCTGCGCTGTGTATGCTGTCATAATCCCGAAACCTGGGATCCCGCGCTCGGGGAAGAAACGGACACGGAAACGCTCGTCAGGAAGGTGCTCCGATTCCGCTCCTATTTCGGTGAAAAAGGCGGCGTGACGCTTTCCGGCGGAGAGCCGCTTCTTCAGGCCCCCTTTTCGCGGGAGCTTTTCCGGGCTTTTCACAAAGCCGGGATCCATACAGCCCTCGATACCTCCGGCTGTATCATAAACGACGATGTATTGAGCCTTCTTTCCGAGACGGATCTTGTGCTTCTCGACCGGAAATACCCGAACGAGGAAGACTATTTCCGCTATACCGGCATGCACCTTTCCGAAGCGGACCGGTTTCTTGCACTTCTGGAGGAAAGAAAGATCCCGACCTGGATCCGCCGGGTCATCATTCCCGGACTGAACGATACGGTCTCCTCTGCAGAAGAGCTGCGCGCGCTCTCCGGACGCTTTTCCTGCATCGAAAAGACCGAGCTTCTTCCCTTCCGGAAATTCTGCATCGAAAAGTACGATTCTCTCGGCATTTCCTTCCCGCTGAAGGACACACCGGAAGCGTCGGAAAAAGATCTGGAGCCCCTGTACAAAGTACTGGCGGATGACTTTTGAGGCTTTTGATGCTATCATAAAGACAGCATGATAAGACCGGCAGAAATCAAACACTTGCGGAGGTACAAATGAAAAAGCATCAGCACGTAAGATATCATTTCCTTTTTCTGATTCTGGCTTTTTGTCTTCTCTTTTCTTTCGCTTCGGTGGAGACCGAAGCCTACGAGGACGAAACGATCGTGATCAGTGATCTCGTCACCTGGGAAAACAAAACAGAAAGCGGAATGGATATACCTCTCGACTGGGGTGTGACGGCAGATATGCTGGAATGGGGGCCTGCCGACTGTTATCCCTACAGCCGTTACGGCTTCACCAGCAATCGCTATGTGGATTTTGTTGCAGGCGCGGGCCTGCTCGAAGAAGGCAGCAGAAAGAGCAGCGGAACCGTGGTGGATGAATCCGGCTGCATCATCAGAACGAACCAGCTGGTCGATGTGATGAATGCACACTACGGAACATCGTTCAGTCTGTCGTCGGATGACTGGTTTTCTTATTTTATTCACGAGAATCTGATGGCCAATCACATGCCGGAAACCAAACTGAGCGAAGAGCCGCGTACGGATGCGGTTCTGCATGAGATCACCGTTGACGGCATACAGTACTATTACGTACTGGCAGAATATGACCGCAGTCAGATGCGTGATGAATATCTCGGATTCCTGAATGACTGGATCTCACCGAATGTCTCCACCTGGCGTTATTTCCGTGCGGTTACGATCGTTGATGATTACTTTTTTGTACTGAAATTCTACTGGACCGTGGAAGGCAATATTTACGGACTGACGGACGGAGAATCCACAGTTGAAAAGATCCTTCCGCTTTATACATTTCCGATCTTAAACGGTAAGGGAAACGGATCTCTGCCCGCTGTTGACGGGGGAACTTCCTCAGAACAGCAGCAGGAGCCTTCCGTTCCGGACGAGCCTTCCGTTCCTGCGGAACCCGACCATACAGAATGGGCGGCTGATGTTTCCATTACAAAGATCAGCCCCGAAAACGGCAGCAGCGGAAAAGATATCTGTTCCTCCATCGAGATCTTTTTTGATCAGAATATCGAAAGCATCAACTACGGTCAGGGAAATATCTATCTGGTGGATGAAGAAACCTTGGAGCCGGTCTACTGGCTCGGTTACGGCTACGACACGCTTCCCATGGATATCGTCGGCGGTATGATCAGAAGCCGCGGAAACTGGCTCTGGTGGAATCTTCCGTCGAACAGCTCTTTTTCTCCGTTTGAGGAGGGGCATACTTATTCTCTCCGGATCGATCCGGGATTTCTGACTTTTTCCGGCGAAGGAAGCTTCCGCGTGGATGACAGCAGTGTCTGGGAATATCATATCCGCCGGACCTCATACGAAAACGTGCCGTTCAGCTTTTATGCAAGCGGCCGCAGCGGAAGCAGCTTCTGCGATTTTGACGAAAGCTGGTTTTCACAGTCCTCATACCGTTACAACAGTGCGCTTGCGGAAACCTCCATGTGCATGGCGCTCGCCGCTTATAACGCAAAAGCAGCAGGGACCGGCTATCAGCATATAGAAGCTTTCCTTGAAGGTCTGGACTTTGAAGGGACCTATCATAATACTATGTATACTGCCGAACCCACCACGAGCTCGATCGGTGTGGAATTCGGCTACCGGAATATGGACGGATATACGCTGGTCGCTGTCGCGGTCCGCGGCGGAAATTATAAATCCGAATGGGCCGGGAATTTTCAGGTCGGTGACAGCAGTACCGATCACGAGGGCTTTTCCAATGCCCGCGATATCGTGATCGCAGAGCTTCGAAAATATCTTGCGTCGCATGCGTCGGAAATGAACAGCAATCTGAAGTTCTGGGTGGCCGGCTACAGCAGAGGCTCATCCGTTGCCAATCTGACCGCCGCCTCTTTAGATGACGGAATCGATTTCGGAAACGGTCTTACCTACCGCGGACGCGATGTTTTTGCATACTGTTTTGAAGTTCCTGCAACAACGACAAGTCCGAATGCCGGTTCCGATACCTACAGCAATATTTTCAATATCATCAATCCTGTGGATCTGGTACCGCGTGTCCCGCTGTATGCCTGGGGCTTTGTCCGTTACGGCGTCAATGTCTTTCTTCCCGCAAACGGAGTGAACACGGAATATAAGAAAATGATCTCTCAGGTTCTGAGCCGTTTTAACGAGATCTTTCCGGGAAACGGGGTTGAAAAGCTCGAGATCCGGGATCAGATCTATTATCTGAACCGGATGATCGATGAAGCAAAAAGTGTAACCGGTGACAGAAAAGGATATACTAAGGATTTTCAGCAGGCATTCATGGAATATGCTGTCATGATGAAGACGGACCCCGGATCATTAACAGATATTGCATCTGCAGCAGCCAAACCTGCTTTACTGCTGCTTACAAGGCTGTTCAGCCGCTTTTTACCGCAATCTTATCTGAATGCACTGACGGATTCTGAACACAGAGATTTTGCTCTCTCGGAGCTTCTGGTTCCGGGGCAGGGAGAAACCGTGTTTCATTCCCATCGTGCGGAATGGACGCTCGCGTGGATGAAAACACTGAACGGAAGTTCCTTCGCGGAAACGCACATGGAGCGGAACACACGTTCCTCCGGCAGCATGTATACGTCTCTTGAAGTCAGCTGGCACTGCCCGGTGAATGTTTCCGCATACGCAAACGAC
>JAZUFC010000055.1:0-4518 GCA_045640465.1 Lachnospiraceae bacterium
CGGAGATCAGTGTGATAACACCGATCATAATGGAGGATACCACTAATGAAACTGCCACAAAGGCGATCAGTACATAGGAGATCGCGTTGATGATCGTGGTGATGGAGGACATGATCAGACCGACATAGTCCGTATAGCTGATCTCCGAAAGCTCATCCACCGATTCGTTATAGGTACTGATATATTCTTCGATCATGTCCTTATCCGCAAACTTTGCGGCGTACAGGTTGATCGAGGACGGGCTGTCCAGATCCACATTTCCGAGCTTGGCAAGATTGCCTTCGTATGTGGCATCCGAATATTCCAGCACTTCATCGTAGTACCGTGCGCACTGTTCCGGCGTATAATTCTGCATCTCACGTTTCAGTGCGAAAGCTTTCTTCGCCGATGTTCTGGTCGACAGTGCCTGAGCCTGCATGGCTGCGTACTGCTGCTTATACTGTTCCTCCACGATCGTGCGGTAAATCGCTTCGATATCCTCATCGGACATCTCACCCATATACATTTCCACGTCGGATTCCGAAAGGCCCATCTGATATGCCATCGCCTGCTTGATCTGCGCAAACATCATGTCATGATCCACAAAGGACATCTGCATATCGACCGTTTCCTTCATTTCCTCTTCGTCCGGAAGAGAACGGATCCTGGTATACAGAATGGAGCATTCCTCTTTGGAAAGCTCTTCCACGTAATCGAAAAACGCCTGCTGCTTCTCTTCGTCTGTCAGGGAGTTATCCTCCGGCTTGAAGGGAAGTCCCGTAAAGATATCCGTCTTCGGATGTGCCTTCTGCTCTTTGACCGCGTCAGAAGAAACGGTCTTGCCGACCACATATTCCGTCAGAAGGTCTGTATAGCAGATCTGACCGGTCAGCATGGTCGAGGAAGCATCCTCATTGGGACGGATGATGCCGCATACACGGATCGGAAGTGCATTGTCGTACAGATACTGAAGACCAGCCTCCGTGTCTCTTAAGTCTCGGTATGCGCCGGTAAGAGAATCCACGCCGTAGCATTCCGAATTCAGGATCACGCGGTATTCCTGACTGCAGACCTCATCATAGGACCAGTGCTTTGAGGTATACTCATAGACTTCCTGATTCAATGCCGCTTCAAAGATCTCATCGATCTCTTCTGCCGGCTTCAGGCCGAGTGCATACAGGGTCAGATCGCTGATCTCGTTTTTGGAGTCCAGTACGACGACGACCTCATCGTAAGCAGAGGGCCATGCACCGTAGACCAGATCATACTGCTTTTTCAGAAGCGGACTGATGATCTCGCCGTTTTCTCCGGGAAGCATTTCCTGCCACAGGACCGAGCCCTGCGTCATCATGGAAGAGGATGAAAAGCCGGCGGGCATGTTCATCACGGAGGACATGTCAAAGCCCATGTGCTCCTTCATCAGATCCTGCGTCAGCTGCTGCGTATCGGAACGGATGATCTCGCCGTCCACGTTCTTCGTATAGACCAGCAGGTCAAAATCGTATGTGTACTGGATGCCGGTGATCGGATCATCCATATCCTTTTCCTGAAGCCTCTTCCGGAGCAGTTCCAGGTATCTCTTGAAGGACTTCAGATCGTTCTGCTTCTCTTCAAGAGAACTCAGCGCATTGGTCATTTCATAGGCCATCGCCTTTTCATAGACTGCATTATTTTCATGTTTGCCGATGGACGCCGCCCTGCCCATAAAAGTCGTCAGCACCGTACCGACGTCCATATAGTTTTTCTCGATCGTCAGCGGGTACGAGGCAAGCGTATCCTCCTGAACGGAATCGATATACTCCGTCGTGCCGTTCGAAACGGCATAGATCAGCGCGATGCCGATGATGCCGATAGAACCTGCAAAAGCTGTCAGGATCGTCCGTCCTTTCTTGGTAAACAGGTTTTTCAGAGAAAGACCGAAAGATGTGGCAAGAGACATGGACGGAAGCTTCTGCCTCTTTGCCTTTTTCTGCATCTCTTCGCAGTAGCCCATGGCGGCATCGTACTCTTCCTCGCCGATCGGATCGGAATCACCCGTGATCTGTCCGTCAAGGATGTTGATGATCCTCGTGGAATAGCGCTGCGCGAGTTCCGGATTGTGCGTGACCATGATCACGAGGCGCTTTTCGGCGATCTTTTTCAGGATCTCCATGACCTGAATGCTGGTCTTGGTATCCAGCGCGCCCGTAGGCTCATCCGCCAGAATGATATCCGGGTCGTTTACAATGGCACGTGCGATCGCCACTCGCTGCATCTGTCCGCCGGACATCTCGCCGGGTCTCTTTTTCAGCTGGTCGCCGAGGCCGACTTCCTTCAGCGCTTCAATGGCGCGTTTTCTTCTTTCTCTCTTGCGGACGCCGGAAAGGGTGAGCGCAAGCTCTACGTTCTGCAGGACAGTCTGATGCGGGATCAGGTTGTAGCTCTGGAAGACAAAGCCCACCGAATGGTTGCGGTAGCCGTCCCAGTCCCTGTCCTTGTAATTCTTCGTGGTTTTCCCGTTGATCAGGAGATTGCCGAAGGTATACTGGTCCAGTCCGCCGATGATATTCAGCATCGTTGTTTTTCCGCAGCCGGACGGGCCGAGGATCGATACGAACTCGCTGTCCCGGAACACAAGAGACACGTTGTTCAGTGCGACAACGTCATCATCGCCGGCAGAATAGATCTTGGTAATGTTTTTCAGTTCTAGCATAGTCAGATTCCCTCGTAATCAAAAGCAGGGATGAAGCTTTCCTTTGCGGTCGCCCCCTCCTGAATGAATGCATTTTCCACACCCAGTGAAATTGCAAATTCTACAAGTTTATTATATTCACGTTTTGTGACTTTTCTGTGAAGATACGGGTATTCCGGGAATTCTCCCATGGGTGTGTACTGGTTCATCAGGCTCAGGCAGACCTGATCGTGATATGTTTCGTACACATAACGCACAACGCCTTCCGAATTCTTCACATGACCCGGAAGAAGCAGATTCCGGACGACCACGCCCTTTGTCATCATCCCCTCTTTATCCACAATGCAGGCCGGCTGCTGACGTACCATTTCATCGAGAGCACGTGCCGCAACCGTAAAATAGTCTCTGCATTTTGATAAATTTTCCGCAAGTTCATCATCGCTGTACTTAAAATCCGTCAGGTAAATATCCACTGTATCGGAAAGCATTTTTAATGTTTCTTCCGATTCATAGCCGGAACAGTTATACACGACCGGAATGTGCATGCCCTTTGCACGGGCCATGTGGACAGCCTCTCTGATCTGCAGGCTGTAGTGTGTCGGCGTTACCAGATTGATATTATGCGCCCCCTGATCCTGCAGAGAAAGAAATATCTCCGAAAGACGCGGAACCGTCACCTCTTTTCCGATCCTGCCGTTTGAGATCTCTTTGTTCTGGCAATAGATACAGTGCAGACTGCAGCCTGTAAAAAAGACAGCACCGGAGCCTCCCGTTCCCGAGATGAAGGGTTCTTCCCAGAAATGGAGAGCCGCCCTCGCAAGCAGCACATTCTTACCGGATACACCGCAGTATCCTTTTTTCTCTTCCCTGTCCACGCGGCAGGCACGCGGACACAATGTACAAAGTTTTGATTCATCCATGATCATATATCCCTCGAGATCGCAAGCACCAGTACATAGACCGCACGCACGCCGGCCCGCTTCAGCGCCAGTGTGCAGGCAGAGGCCGTGGCCCCTGTCGTATAGATATCATCCACCAGAATGACGGTATGGTACGGATGTTCTCTTCTCTTTGCAGAAAAAGCATGCAGAAGATTCTCATGACGCTTAAGAGCGCCCAGGTCCTTCTGTGCTTCCGTGTTTTCAGTCCGGTACAGAAGGCAGGGATCCACCGGTATTTCCAGTTCCCTTGAAAGACGGACAGCGATCTCCTCCGCCTGATTGTAACCGCGCAGCCGTCTTCTCTCTTCATGTACCGGTACGGGGATCAGCGCCTGTGCGTTCCATCTTTTCACGCGTCCTGAGATCCGTTTTGCGAAATCCTGACAGGGATAGTCCAGGAGCTGCCTCCCGTTGTGGTATTTCACCTGCGCAAGAAATCTGCGGATATAACGGGAGGAATACTCAGCCCAGGCGATCCCCTGTACAAAGCCGGGCCTTTCCTTTCTGCAGGAGGAGCAGTACTCCGCATTTTCGTCCCGGAGCGGTTTTCCGCAGAGGCAGCAAACCGGACCGCTGACATAACGTATTTTCTTCCTGCAGGGTGCGCAGATCAGCTGCCGTCCCGGAGGCAGCACGTCCAGGCAGACCGGACAGTGTTTCGGGTACAGAATATCCTTAATCGCTGTAAGAAGCCTCGCTTTCCGATATCTGATGCGCCTTCCGGATCATCTCCTTCAGGCCGCTGTTTCTTCTCTGTTCCGTATTGTTTTCGATCATTTTCAAAAACGTCTCATATTTTCCCACGATGCAGACGCATCTTTTTGCCCGGGTGACAGCCGTATAAAGAAGATTTCTGGTCATCAGCATCTGCGGTCCCGAGTACAGCGGAAGGATCACTGCCGGATACTCGGAACCCTGGGATTTGTG
>JAZUFC010000056.1:0-15498 GCA_045640465.1 Lachnospiraceae bacterium
TGGCTACGATCCGACTTGATTGACATTTATGTTTCGTTTTCGTATAATGTGGAAAAATCAGGCGGAAATCCGCCGTGCCGATGATGTCATACCGGCAAAAATACTTAATGAAAGGAATGGGTATTATGAGAAAGAAATTACGCAGTTTAGCGGCATTCGTACTGGTTCTTGCCATGCTTTTTGTGTCAGCATGTACTGTAAGAGAAGAAGTCGATGAGAACGAGTCACCTGCAGACAAGAGCGAAGTGGAAGCAGGCGTCGACGAGGCTTCTGAACCGGAAGACGATGAAGAGGAAGAAGAGGAAGAACTGACTGAGATCGAATTCTGGATGAATGCATGGGGCCAGAATGAAGAGAATCAGAACCGGATCGCTGCAGCGGTCAATGAGATCACTGAGAAAGAGATCGGTGTTCATGTCAATTTCACTTGGCTTCCGTCTCTGGCAGAGTATGACAGCGCAGTTAAACTGGCTATCACCTCCGAAACTCAGATCGACGTGATCAACACGATCTTCTTTAATGATTACTATACACAGGGAATGCTGACAGATCTGACACCTTACGTAGATGAATACCTTGCGGATGCAAAGACAGCTATGGGTGATCTGTTCAATTGCGCATCCTCCGACGGTCATGTTTACGGTATCTGTGAATATCGTGATTTTGTGGATTTCCCCTGCCTGATCATCAATCAGGATATGGCAGATGCAGCAGGCTGGACCGAGGATATGGTACGGGAGATCGACTCCTGGTCAAAGCTTGAAGAAATGGTCGCTGATGTTTATGACTATCTGCAGGAAAACAATCCCGGCGTCAATATTATTGAAGGCGCAATGGCAAATCTGATGTGGGTCATGGACTATTATTCAATGGGCGAAGATAAGTTCACGGATGCTTATGTTTATGACAAGCTCGGCGCTTCCGGCGTTCTTGTAGCCTGCGATCAGGACGGCAATGTTTCAAATGTATGGGATAATCCGCAGACCATTGCCTGCCTGGAAAGAGCTAAAAAATGGTACGATAACGGCTGGGTCGCAGAAGACAGCCATATCAGCGGTTTCACCATGGGCATCTACTCAGGTTCCGTATTCATGTCACTCAGCAAATCTGAGATCGGTGTAGAAATGCAGACCGAAAGCATGGGTTCTGCAAATTATACGGTCCTTTACGGAAGCCAGATCCCGCTTCAGACCTCTCTTGTCAATCTGGTAACGCTGGATGTTCCCGTCACCTCTAAAGAGACCGAAGCTGCCTGCAAGTTCATCAATCTGTTCTACACCAGCAAGGAACTGAACGATCTGTTCTCCTGGGGTCAGGAAGGCGTTGACTATCAGATCGTTGACGGTGTTGCATCAGCAGTCGATCCAACCGATATGGGCGCATACAAGCTCGGTGATACGATCATCGGCAACTGGTTCCTGACAACTCCTTATGCTCCGTATCCGGCAGATTTCCGTGAGGAAGCGGCAGCACGGCAGGCAGATGCAGACGCCAGCAAGTTCCTTGGCTTCTGGGTCGATGCGGCAGAGATCTCCACAACGATCGGTAATGTCACCAACGTACTGAACCAGTATCAGGGTCAGCTCCTCTGCGGTTTCTATACGGAAGAGCTTTACAACGAATTCCGTGAGGCACTGGATGCGGCAGGCGCACAGGAGATCATTGATTTCTATCAGGCAGCTGTCGATGCATATCTTGGCAAATAAACTGATCGAAAGGTAAATTGCATGAGCATTCAGTTCAATTTTCAGACATCAACACCGGAAGCACAGGGCATTCCGTCAGAGGCAATCATCAGATTTCTTGAGATCATCAAGAAAGAGCACTTCGAGCTGCACGGACTGATTATTTCGAGGCATGAGAAGATCGTGGCAGAGGGCTATTTTGCACCCTATGAAGAAAAGACTCTTCACAGACTGTTTTCTGCATCCAAAAGCATCAATATGATCGCAATACTCTGCCTGATTCAGGAAGGAAAGCTGAAGCTGAGCGACCGGATGTGCGAACTTCTTCCTGAAAAAATGCCTGATACGGTTTCCGAAAGACTGTCCGGCATGACACTGTATCACATGCTGACTATGGCCACCGGTCACGGGGCGGCGGGATTCTATTTCTTCCCGCCCCGCGACGAGGACCCGGTCTCGAAATTCTTTCAGATCCCGCTGGAATATGAACCGGGGACAAAGTTCATCTATAATAACGGCGTACCGACAGTTCTGGAATATCTGATCCGGAAAGTTTCCGGACAGCAGGTCACGGATTATCTGGAAAAGAGGATCTTTGAACCGCTTGGGATCGACCGGCATTTCCGCTTTGAAAACGGCGGAGAAGCAGCGCTTCCGAATCTGGCGATCGAAACAAGAGATATGTTCAAGCTTGCCATGCTTCTTGCAAGACACGGAAACTGGGAAGGCAGCCAATTGATCCGGCAGGATCTCGCAGACCTTGCCGGGCAGCAGCAGATGCCGAACGGGGACTTTGACGTGTATCCTGCGCCGCCTGAAAATCTGAGCGGCTACGGCTTCCAGATGTGGAGAAATCCGCCCGGCGGTTATCGCTTTGACGGCGCAATGGGTCAGTATGCGATCGTGCTTCCGGATTACGACATGGTCATCGCCATGAATGCGAACGAGAGAGGCTCGTACGATGTACTTGCTCTGATCTGGAAAGTTCTTCTCAGAAGTATTTACTATCATCCGATCAAAGAAGATCCGGAAAAACAGGAGAAGCTGAAAGCTGTCCTTTCAGGACTGGACCTTGCGCCTGCAGGCTGTTTTGAAGGGCATGCGGAAGGAAGCTTCATCCTTTCTGAACCTGCTTTCGGCAGGAAAGAGATCGTATTCCGGGAAAACGAAGAGGGAATCTACCTCACTGCAGACAGACAGGACAGCATTCTGTTCCGCGCGGACGGAAAATGGTATCCCTGCAGCATGCCGTTTATGACGGATGATCTTCTGCCGATTCCCGGATCGGTCCTTCCGTCCGGCGGTTCGGAACTGGATCCGTCGCAGGCTGTTGTTTCGGCAGCATGGACACAGAATGATCTGCTTGAAATGCATTTCCGTTCTTCAGCATGGCTCGGCGGATATATTTTCCGGTTCTGCTTCGATGAAGGGGTGGAAGGGCTGACTGTGACAGATACGCAGTCAGAGTATTTCCTGCTTCGGTCTGATGAACTGAAGGACTGGGATGCGTCAAAAGGCTGGCTTCAGAAGCCTGTGTTTTTCAAGGCAGAGAAGCAGCTGTAAATAGAAAGAGGAAAAAATGGGAAATTCAATTACAGCCTATACAAAGGTATTGGATTTCGGATGGTGTGCAACAGGCTTTGAGATCCCATGGAGCGGAACAGATGACGTAAAACCGGAGGATTTTGTGATCACCGGAAACAAACGTCTTCTTCCGCGCGAAGAAGTAACAGCAGGCATCACCGGGGTCAGCGTCAGGGATGGTATCCTTCGGATCGATGTCGCACCGATGGAGTACCGTCAGCCGTTTCTGATTCAGGGACACGGCATCACTGTTTCTCCCGATACCGTGACGGAGATCAAAACAGAGACTGCGGATCTTTTCGAAGCCAGAAACGACCATGGCGTTGTTTACCGCCTGTTTACACCGAAAGAAACATACGGTCCGAGACCTTTGATACTGTTTCTGCATGGCGGCGGAGAGGATGGCACGGACAACTGGAAGCAGCTTGTCGGCAGCTATTCATCCGTCAGATTTGCGGAAAAATATCCGGATATGTATGTCATGACACCGCAGGCACTTCCGGGGGCTGCTCCGGTCGGAAACGGTGCACCGAAGCATGCGTACGGTACTGCGTTTAAGGATTCGGATTACAAGACTGAAGGCGGCTGGACAAGACCGTATCTGGCAAGGATCTGCGATATTATCCGGGAAATGATCCGGGACGGAAAAGTCCTTGCTGACCGTGTATATGTCACCGGCCTTTCCATGGGAGGTGCCGGAGCCCTTCGGATCCTGTCCGTGGGCAGCGATCTTTTTGCGGCGGCAGCACCGGTCTGTCCTTCCATGACGCCGGAGACCTACTCGATTCTCTGCAACCTGAAACAGACAAAGATCTGGATCTCAACAGCTTATGTCGATCATATCATCTACAGACACAAGTATATTGCTGACGGCATTATGAAGCTGCGTGAAAAAGGAAATGAGAATGCGTTTCTGACGGTATACTCGCCGGAAGAACTGGAAGCGTATGGCGTCGGAACCGATCCTGAAACATCTTATCAGGAACTGTTTATGATGAATCACGGGTCATGGAATCTGACGTTCGCTGATGAACACGGTATTATGACCTGGCTGACCGAACAGGTCAGATAAGATCCGTCTTTCCGCAGTCTGCAGTTTGTGCTGCAGTCTGCGGATCTTTATATGTGTCGGGGATTTTGTGAACAGATATGGAATCCCTGTCTGGGAGTGATTATGATTGATAAAATGATTTTTCCTTCTTCGGGAATCAATGCGGGACTGACGGAAAGCGCTATCAGTTTCGACCCTCAGCTTCCGCTCGGAAGAGAGGCATTCACAGGAAGTATCAGAGGCGCAGAAGGATTGCTGATACCTCCGGGTGCAGTTCAGAATGCAGACGGCAGTATTTCATTCTCCATATATGCGAAAGACGCATCAACGGTTCAGGTGGAATTTTTCCGGAAAATGTATGAGCTGGAAAAGCACGAAAACGGATTGTGGGAAAGAGTGATCATGCCCGAAGCACATGAGACCGGCTATGCGTGGATCACCTTTTTTGTGGATGGAACAGAGATCGTCAATCCGTCCGCGCCGGTCTGTTACGGCGCGTCTCATCCGATCAATTATGTGGAACTTCATGACCCCGAGGAGGAATTCTACTCGCTGAAGACTGTTCCGCACGGGCGGATCCAGCAGTGTTATTATTTTTCATCAGCAATGGGGCTCTGGAAAAGCTGTATTGTCTATACCCCGTCAGAATATGACAGCTGCCCTGACAAAGAATACCCGGTACTTTATCTTCAGCACGGGCTCGGAGAGGACGAAACATGCTGGACACATCAGGGCAAGGCCAATTTCATACTGGACAATCTGACAGCGGACGGACAGGCCGTTCCCTGTATCATTGTGATGAATAACGGAATGGTCCAGAAAAACTCGGAGGGCAGAAGAGTCTGGAACGGAAATGATCTGGAGGAACTTCTTCTGAAGGACTGCATACCTTACATCGAATCACAGTTCAGAGTCCGGAAGGACAAGTGGGGAAGAGCGATCGCCGGGCTTTCCATGGGTTCCAAACAAGCAGCCGTTATCAGCCTTTCACATCCGGATCTTTTTGGTTATGTCGGGATCTTCAGCGGGTTCGTTTTCGGCTTTGATATGATCCGGAATGAACGGTTTACCGGGCTTGTAAATGATCCTGACAGATTCCGTGAAAGCTTTCGCGTGTTTTTCAGAGGCTACGGGGAGAATGACGGACTTGCCATGCCTGTCATGAAGGCAGATTCGGAGATTCTGGAAAAACATGGGCTGGGAGAACAGGACTGGGATGCGCATACCGTGCGGATCTATCCCGGAGATCATGAATGGAATGTATGGCGAAAATGTCTCAGAGATTTTCTGAAACTGATATTCAGATAATATTGATCTGCAAAAAAAACAGATGAAAACGAAGAACAGGCTTCCGATGGAGCCTGTTCTTCGTTTTCAGTATTATTTTTCCAGTGCCTTAACGAGCTTTTCGATCGTACCGTCGGCAAACGGGTTGTCAAGACCGACCTCTGCAAGTTCTTCCGAGTAGAACTTCGCGGCGCTTAAGCCGCAGAGCTTCAGGTAGGACTGCCATGCCTCTTTATAGTCTTTGTCCATCCAGACCTTGTACTGAAGAGCACAGACGGAAGCGAGCACATAGTCGATATAATAGAAGGGGCTTGTGAAGATATGGTGCTGGCGCTGCCAGATGTATTCCTCCAGACCGTCGCCTTCAAAATCGATGTGCGGGCGATAAATCTTTTCCAGCTTCTTCCAGGTTTCCTTGCGCTCTGCGGGAGTCATGTCCGGATTCTCATAAACGATGTGCTGGAATTCGTCGACCATGGTGCCATACGGAATGAAAACGTTGAAAGCATCGTAGTGCATCTTGATGTAATCGTCGCCTCTGTCACCGAAGAAGCTGTTCATCCAGCCGCAGGTGAAGAATTCCATGGACATGCTGTGGATCTCGGCGGTCTCCATGGTGATGTCCAGATGTTCCAGGATCTCATCGTTCCGCGATACAAAGCCCTGAAAGGCATGACCGCACTCGTGAGTGATGACATCCACATCAGCGGAGGTTCCGTTGAAATTCGCGAAAATGAAGGGGCTCTTGTAGTTCGGAAGATAGGTCATGTATCCGCCCTGTTCCTTGGTGGGACGGCCGTAAACATCAAACAGTTCGTTCTCCATCATGAAATCGAAGAATTCGCGGGTCTCCGGAGAAAGCTCGCGGTACATGGTCTGACCGGCTTTGAGGATCTCTTCCGGTGTTCCGGTGGGCTTCGGGTTGCCGTTTAAGAAGTAGATGTCGTTGTCATAGACCTTAAGACTGTCGACTCCGAGGTCTTTCTTACGTCCTTCATGGATCGCGGAAACAAAGGGAACGAAATACTCCTTGATCTGTCTGCGGAAATTCTCCACCTGCTCGCGGCCGTAGTCGTTTCGTCTCATCCTGTAATAGCCGAGTTCGACATAGTCCTTGTAGCCCAGTGCGCGTGCCTGCGCGGTACGGTTCTTTACGAGCGCATCATAGATCTCGTCAAGTTCGCCGGTAACGCCTGCCAGATAGTCGCTGTAGGCACGGTAGGCTTTCTTACGCATTTCACGGTCGGAATCGGTCATGTAGACCTTCAGTCCGGTGAGATTCAGGATCTCCCCGTTGAAGTCGATCTTACAGTTTGCAAGGATCTTCTTATAACGGGAAACAAGCGCGTTTTCCTCCTGCATCAGGGGAATGATCTTTTCATCGAATGACTTCATCTGCAGCTCGATGTTTTTGAAAGCGACTTTGCCGATCTTTTCCTCCAGGTAAGGACGGAAAGGAGAGTCATAAAGGACTTTGCTGTAAGCGGTCATATATCCCTGAAGAACGGGGAGAAGGCTGTCATAATAGTCATTTTCGCGGTCATAGAACTCATCGGTGGTATCGATGCCGTGACGGATGCTCGCAAGCGTGAGATTTGTCAGCACGTCGCCGTAGAGTCTGTAGTAGTCCTGATGGACGGCAAAGAGCTCTTCACCGCTTTTGGCGGAAGCGGCTTTTTGGAGCAGTTCTCCGAATATTTTTTCTGTTTCTTCTTTTTCCACGCGCCGGTAAGGCATTTCACTGAATTTCATCTGAGTCCTCCTGAAAAGATCGATCCCGAATGCGGGTCCGGGTGTTGAGAATATAGTATCAGAATACGGGGATTTCTGCAAGAACCACCTTATTTCCGATATACTTCTATATCTGCATACTTACTGTTCTGACCGAAGGAATTCCGTTCCTGATGCATCTCGTCAAAATATATGATCAATACCTGAGTGGATTTCATCTCGGGATCCTCTTTTTCCATTTTCTGTCGCCGGCTGCGGTGACCAGTTTGAGAGCAGCATCGTAACCGAGACAGGTGATAAAGTTTTTATCCTTAAAAAACATCTGACGCATGACCTTTTTGTCGTCTTTTTCCGTTCCGGCAGGTTCAACGTCAGACAGGGAAACGATCTCTAAAGAACGTTCCAGTTCTGAAAGCGGAATGTCTCCTGCGGGGACAGTGATCCGGTATTCACGGCCGGGCTCAAGGTCAAAGTAGTTGTCGCTGAAACTGGCAGTCAGAAGCGCACTGTCGATAAAGACATATCTTGCGAAGCAGTCAGAACGGAGCGTGACTGTCAGCATGCCGTTCTCAAGCGCTGCCTTCCGGCTGATCTTCGCATGCGGGAGCGCTGCCTTTTTATCCGGAACGAGCAGATACAGCCGGGTGTCTTCAGTTTTTCCGTCCACGATCATTTCCGCCCGGAAATAGACCTGTCCGTACTGTGAAGGCGTCAGATGATCACTGAATCTGACGGTGGTGACGTGTCTGCTTTCCGTCCGGTCTATATCGAAGGGGGCGGTTCCGGATGTCAGAACGGTTCCGTCAAACGTGACCATGGACCAGTTCAGCGTGCCGCCAAACGGTCTGTTGAATTCGTTGATCACATACAGCTCAAACCGGTCATCATAGTAGTCGTTTGATACCATCAGCATCCTGTTAAAGCGTTTTGCATGATACATCGCGGCTTTATACTGTTTTTTATAGTCGATGACGGACCAGGATGCCACCGGCCAGCAGTCGTTCAGCTGCCAGATCAGCGCGCCGTTCTGCTCACCGAAATTACGCTTCCAGCATTCCGTGGCATAGCCCATGGCGTTTGCCTGCACGATCTGGCTCAGATAGACAAAATCCTTGAAATGCTTCGGATTCCTGTATTTCTGCAGGAGATACCACAGCATCTTGGAGTTGCCGCCGCTGCTTTTCTGATGGACCAGCATGGTATCGTCAAACAGAGACGGTTCTTCATTCGGATTGAAGGACCGGATCGTTTTGTATGCAGGCATGGATTCCATGCCGAACTCACTGCAGAATCTGGTCGGATAGTTTTTGAAGCCTTCGATCTTCTGCATGCCGTGCCAGACGTTCCACAGGTGGGAATCGCCTGAGATCCTGCCTTTTTCAAAATGCTGGACACCGGCATCGATATGGCCGCTTGACGGACTTCCGGGCCAGTAAACGGTGTCCGGCGCATATTCTCCGGACCAGCTTCGAAGCGTCTCATAATAAAAGAACTTGTTGGCTTCTTTTCCTGCTTTTCTGCGGATCGCCGGTATGAAGAGCTCATTTTCGTTGTTGCCGCAAAGAAGCGCCAGTGATGCGCGGTGCCGGATCCTTTTTAAATTGTCTTCGGCCTCGTATCTTACGTTTTCCAGAAAATCCGTATCATAGAACGGATATCCGTTGCAGGCAAAAATAAAATCCTGCCAGACAAGTATGCCAAAGCGGTCGCACATGTCGTAGAAATCTTCCGACTCATACATACCGCCGCCCCAGACGCGAAGCATGTTCATGCCGGCATCATGGCAGGCTTTCACATAAAACTCTGCGTCGCTTCGGGAAAACCGGGTGATGAACGAATCTCCCGGGATCCAGTCACAGCCTTTTATAAAGACCGGGACGCCGTTTACGGAAAACCGGAACTGTTCGCCCGATTCATTTTTTGAAGTATCCAGCGTAATGGTACGGAGGCCGATCTGCTTTTCGGTTTCATCTCTGTCACCCTGTGAGACCAGCACAAAGACCACCTTGTACAGCGGCTGTCCGCCGAGGCCGTTACTCCACCAGAGAAGCGGGTCATTTATCGTGACAGCGGAGGAATAGAAGCCTTCATCGGCGGTCAGTACGCAGTTTATGACGCTGCCGTCCGGCGAGATGACAGAAGCGCTGACTTCGGCGTCTGCATCAAAAACAGCGGCGGTCAGCCGAAGCTTCAGATCGACTGCGTTTTCTCTGTGCGTCTGGCGGATCTCCACACTGTCGATCCTGTTTTGAAAGGCTTCCAGACCGATATATTTTGTGACGCCTGTCGGCGTATATTTCGGGCCCCAGTCCCAGCCGAAATGGCAGGGCGTTTTCCGGATAAATGCTTTTGTGTTTTCTGCAGATGTCAGGATCCTGTCGTTTTTCTGCATTTCTTCGGAAAACCTGTACGGATTGGTGAATTTCAGCGTGATCGTATTCCGGCCCGGCTTCAAAAGGGTACGCGCATCGAACCGGTATGTCCTGTTTATGTTTTCCGTATGACCGAGAAACGCGCCGTTTATGAAAATATCGCAGACTGTGTCGATCCCGTCACCGACCAGCTCCGCATGGCTGAAAGAGAGCAGCTTTTCATCAATTTCGAAATCCCGCTCATAGGTATAGTCATGATGTCCCAGTTCCGACATTAGATTTTCGTTGGTGCCGAAAAACGGATCATCCATCCCGTTCTGCATGTAATCAAGATAGATGCACCCGGGCAGATGTCCGCCGATCGCCGGTTTTCCGTCCTGACTGAGCCGCCAGTCCCCTTCCAGTGTATATTTCATGACTTCTCCTTAAACGGACAGCCTTAACGGAGTCCCATGATAAATATGGCCAGTGCCGCGACTGCAAGGATCGTCCAGCTGATATATCTGCCCGCGATCTGAAGATCGGACGGCTCCGCATTTTCCGGATCGCGGACCCGGAAAGCCAGATCGAAGCGGAACATTTTGTCTGCATACAGAACGGATATAAAACAGATCACGCATACAAATACGGCCAGGAACCAGATCGAACCATTTCCTTTATGAACAGGCTCCGGGTCGTAGGCGATATCAATAAGTGTATAGACGGACGGCTCCAGCGGGTCGATTCTGTTTCCGGACTCATCAACATAGAAACCGTTATACATATCGGTAAACATAACATTGATCTCGGCCTCAGGTTCACCGTCTTCGTTAAACAGCATCAGAAAGCCCATGTCCGGAAGCTTCTCGACGCCGCCGCGATAGATCACTTCATCTTTGCAGCGGACTTCGACGCCGAAGAGGCAGGGAGACATGTTTTTTCCGTCCGGGACCGCGGAAGGATCTTCCGTGATGGTATAAGGTCCGTATGTTTTGTCCGCGCATTTGAAAGTGACTGTGCGGCTTTTTGCGGCTTCATCTTTGGAAACCGTAAAGGAAGCTTCAGCACCTTCGATCTTTCCGGAATAGACAAGAAGCCCTCCTTCTGTCTGCGGAACGAAGATCGTATTGTTGAATTGATATCCTTCTTTTGAGATCGTAAGCGGATACAGAACGGCAAAAACGATCATCATGACGATCAGGATGATCAGGATGCTTTTCTGGTACCGGTTCAGATCACGAATCCTTTCTTTCATGGCGTTTCCTCCTGTGAAATGCTGATTGAATATCTTTCGGGGCTGCCGTGCAGGCAAGCCTTTACAGGTATCATCGTATCACAACGAAAGCACGGGAACAAGGGCAAAAAGGGAGAAATAGCATATCCTAAACCGCAGCCGGTCTTGTAAAACGTTTCGCGGATATGTTATGATAATTAAAACAAAAGAAAGGGAAACGGAGCTCATTGCCCGTTGACATCATACAGGAAATCATGAGGATCTTACATACATCGGACTGGCATCTCGGGGCTTCGGATGGTGAAAGAAGCCTGATCGAAGATCAGCAGTATTTTATCGGCGAGGTCTGCCGGATCGTAAAGGAATATAAAGCGGACGCGGTGATCATTGCGGGGGATGTTTATGACCGTTCCGTGGCATCGGCGGAAGCGATCAGTCTTTATGATCAGGCCATGACAAGGCTTTGCAGAGAGCTGCATACCGCCGTGATCGTGATCGCGGGAAATCATGACAGCGCGGAACGGCTTTCAAGCTGCAGCGATCTGTTATCGGCTGCAGGTCTGTATGTCCGCGGCGCGGCTTCCCGGGATTGTACACCGGTCTCGTTTCCGGATACCGATATCTATCTGCTTCCGTGGATCACGGAGGAAAAGGTGAAGAGTCTGTTCCCGGAAAAGAAAGGCGAGATCACTTCACTGGAAGATGCATATTCCGTTATAACGGAGAAGATGCGTGAAACTTTCGTCCCCGGAAAAAAGCACATTCTCGCAGCACATGCCTTCATCACGGATTCGGAGACCTCCACGAGCGACCGTGCAGCCGAGATCGGCTTTGCCTCGCAGGTATCCGCTTCTGTATTTGAAGGCTTCGACTATGTCGCGCTCGGTCATATTCACAAGCCGCAGAGCGTGACGGAAAAGATCCGTTATTCGGGCACGCCCATGCCTTATTCCTTCGGAAAAGAAGAGACGCAGGAAAAGAGCGTGACCCTGATCGATACAGAGACGCTGAAGCAGACCGTGATCCCGCTTGCCATTCTTCACTGGCGCAGCACGCTCACCGGAACACTGGAGGAACTGGTGTCCGGCAGCTGTTCTGAAGAGGTCAGAAACGGTTATGTGCGGCTTCATGTTACGGACAGCTACGTCGGCCCGGAGGCCTTTTTCAGGCTCCGCAATGTCTATCCGAACCTTCTTGAAGCGTCCGGCATCACATACGAAGGAGAAAACTCCTCGATCACACTCACAATGGAGGAATTCGAGAAGCTCTCCGAAAACCCGGTCGATGTTTTCCGTTATTTCTGCGAAGAGGAAACGGACACCGGTGCCAATGAGCATCTGATCAGCCTGTTTCAGGAAGCTATGGAACGCGTAGAGGAGGGAGAAGCATGAGACCTCTGAAGCTTGAACTGCAGGCCTTCGGCCCTTATGTGGAAAAACAGACCGTTGATTTTGAAAAGCTGTCTCAGAACGGCATTTTTCTGATCAAGGGAAATACCGGCAGCGGTAAAACGACGATCTTCGATGCAATGATGGTCGCGCTTTACGGCGGAGGCAGCGGCGAGAATGATAAAGCCAAAACCCCCAGAAATGATCTGGAAGAGTGGAGATGCACGCAATGCGAAGCCAAAGCGGAGACTTTCGTATCCTTTACATTTTCTGTAAGAAACAGAAAATATGTGTTCACCAGAAAACTTGTCCCGAAGACCAAAAATCTTTCCGCCCAGTATGAAGCCGGAGAAATAGACGAAGAAGGAAACGTGATTCCCTTTTTCAATAATCCGAAGAAGGATGAACTCACAAACAAAGCCGAAGAGCTGATCGGACTGAATAAAGAGCAGTTCAGGCAGGTCATTCTTCTTCCGCAGGGGCAGTTCGAACGTTTTCTGATCGCATCCTCCGACGAGAAAGAAAAAATACTGCAGAAAATCTTTGATTCCGGACGCTGGGAAAAATATGCACAGAAGTTTTATGAGAATGCGTCGGGAAGAAAAAGCGCATTGGATGCGGTGAAAAGTGAGATCATCCGGTCTCTCACAGAGGAAAAGCTGAACAGTATCGAAGAACTCGATGAAACGATAAAAGGACTGAAAGCAGAGAAAGAAGCAGCAGAAAAAGCACATATTCTGTTTAACGGGGAATTGAGACAGCAGGAACTGAACCGGGATCGTGCGCTTGCGGAAAACTTCAAACCGCTTCATGAGCTGGAAAAGAAATACCGTGAACTCTGTGAAAGAGAAGGAGAATACAAAGAGAAACAGCTCCGGTACGAAGAAGCCGAAAAGGCAGAATCTCTGCGGGGGCCGATCACAGAATATGAAAACGCGAAGGATGCGCTGAGATCCCGGCGGAATCAGCAGGAGGAACTGGAACAGAAGCTTCCGGAAGCAAAGCAGGCCGCAGAGTCGGCGAAAAAGAAAAAAGAGGAGCACGATCTGTTATCTCCTGCTGACGAACTGAATCAGAAGATCGGCAGCTTTGAAAACAAAAAATCTGTCTATAACGACGTGAAAAAGTTCTCGGAAGCCTATTCCGATGCGGACAGAAAATGGAGAAATGCCGGGAAAGAGGCGGAAGAGCAGGAAAAAGCTTTCGATAAAGCTGTTGTTTCCGCCAGAGAAAAGCTGGAATCCTGCAACGAGGCGGAAGAAACTGCCAGAAGCTACCGGAACCGTTACTTTACCGGTATCTACGGAGAGATCGCTTCCGAACTTTCAGAAGGAGAAAAATGTCCTGTCTGCGGAAGTGTTTCCCATCCTTCTCCCGCACCGAAGCATCCTGAAAGCGTCAGCAAGACGGAAGCAGACGCAAAAGAAAAGGAAGCTGCGGATCTCCGGAAGCTTTGGGACACTGCCGAAAAGAAACGTGAAGAAGCGGAAAAGCTGAAAAACGAAAAGAAGGAAGCGCTTTCAAAGGCATCTGCCGAAAAGGACGCTGCCGAAGCCGCTTTGAATACCGCAAAAGCCGGCCTGATCGAAGGGATCCCGGACATAAAGAGTCTGGAGGCGGCGATCGCCGGTATGCAGCAGAAGATCAGCGAATATGCACAGCAGACGAAGCGTCTTCAGGAGGAGTGCGACCGTACGGCCAGAGTATACAACGATCTTTCCGCAAAGCTGGAAACTGCAAAAACAGAGACGGAAAATGCCGGAAAAGCAGCTGAAGAAAAAAAGGAGCTGCTTGATTCCGCACTTTCCCTTAAGGGATATCCCGATCCTGAAAGCGTTAAAGCACAACTGATGGATCAGAAGGACAGAACAGAGCTTCAGCGTCTGATCGTAGAGTACGAGACGGAATGCCGGGAAACATTGAAAAACCTGAAGGAAAAACAGGAAGAGCTGAAGGATCAGCCCGAACCGGACGCTTCGAAATTTGATGAGCGGCAGAAAGCGATCGATGACGAACGTACCATATTCAGCAAGCAGGACGGTGAGCGAGGCATCCGTATCGGAAGACTCTCAGAAAAGAGCGGAAAACTGTCGGCACAGAAGAAGACTTACGATTCGGAGATTCTTCAGGCAGAAAGCGACTTAAGCTTTGCAAGGAAGCTTCGCGGCGACAGCGGCATCGGTCTGCAGCGGTATGTGCTTGCAGTCATGTTCAATCAGGTCATCGGTGAAGCGAACCGGATGCTTTCAAAAGTTCACGGCGGCAGGTATTATCTGTTCCGCTCCGATGATAAAGGAAGCGGTGTTAAGCGCGGACTGGAGCTGAAGGTACACGACAACCGAAGCCCCGAAAAGGAAGGCCGCAGCGTCGGAATGCTTTCCGGCGGTGAAAAGTTTTTAGTCTCTCTGGCGCTTTCGATCGGCATGTCCACAGTCGCGCAGAAGTCCGGCGTTCAGATCGAAGCACTGTTTATCGATGAAGGCTTCGGCACGCTTGACGACAGCTCCATTCACGATGCGATGGACGTTCTCGACAGCGTCCGTAAAGGAAACGGAATGATCGGCATCATCAGTCATGTACAGCTTCTGGAAGCCAATATTCCAACCCATTTGGAAGTCATCAAAGAAGAAAGCGGAAGCTCGATCAGAATCGTATAACAGTTCAGAATGTCATCACGCAGCAGATCGATCCGATGATCTGCAGGAAAGGAGGACAGACAGATAGCCATGTTTACATTTTTGTATGATCTTCTCTCGGATAAAAAAGGCGGTGAGATCTTCACTTTATTCAGTGGCTGGCATTTCTTCTATATTGCGCTTGCAATAGCTGCCATAATCGCAGTGCAGTTCCTGCTGAAGAAAAAAGAGAAAGAGAAGAGACCGCGCATGATCCGGTTTTTTATTGATCTTGCTTTCGGCATGTACATTGCCGACTTCTTTCTGATGCCTCTTGCCTACGGCGAGATCGATATAGAAAAACTGCCGTTTCACGCCTGTACGGCGATGTGCGTCCTGTGTTTTCTGAGTTACCGTTTGGCATTCTTAAAGAAATACCGGATGTCGTTTGTAAAGCTGGGTCTGATCTCTAATCTCGTTTACCTGATTTATCCCGCAGGCGTGATGTGGCATGCGGTCAGTCCGGTCTCATACCGCGTGATACAGACTTTGCTGTTTCACTGTGTCATGAC
>JAZUFC010000057.1:0-7079 GCA_045640465.1 Lachnospiraceae bacterium
CCGACGCCGTTTCCGACCATGATGGCAACAGGTGTTGCCAGTCCCAGCGCACAGGGGCAGCTGATGACCAGTACGGAGATCGCTCTTGCAAGCGAATAGTCGAAGGGCTTCCCGAGAAGCAGCCAGACGATCAGCGTGATCACCGCAATGCTCACTACGACCGGCACAAAAATGCCGGACACCTTATCCGCCGTCTTTGCGATCGGCGCCTTGGTGGCGGCTGCATCGCTGACCATGCGGATGATCTGTGAAAGTGCGGTATCCTCGCCGACACGAACCGCTTCACAGCGGATGAAACCGTCTGTGCTGACGGTTGCGGCCGAAACCTCGTCGCCGGGCTTCTTATCGACCGGAATACTTTCTCCGGTCAGCATGGACTCATTGACAGCGGTATTTCCTTCCAGGATCCTGCCGTCCGCCGGAATGCTTTCGCCGGGTCTGACGATAAAAACGTCTCCTTTCCGGACTTCCGATGCGGGAACCGTCACTTCTTTTCCGTCCCGGATCACCGCCGCGGTCTTCGGAGAAAGCTTCAGAAGTGCCTTCAGTGCATCCGTCGTCTTTCCCTTGCTTCTGGCTTCCAGCATCTTTCCGACGGTGATCAGCACAAGGATCATGGCGGCGGACTCAAAATAGAATTTGTCCGACCACGCTGCCGCTTCTTTTGTCCCTCCGCTCACCTGTGCGCCCAACATCATAAACAGCGCATAGACGCTCCACAAAAAAGAAGCCGATGAGCCGAGCGCCACCAGCGTATCCATATTCGGTGCGCCGTGAAGGACACTCTTAAAGCCCGATATAAAAAACTTCTGATTGATGATCATCACGACAGCCGCGAGAAGAAGCTCTAAGAGCCCGACTGCGGCCGGATTTCCGGAAAGTCCCGAAGGAAGCGGAAGCCCCAGCATGTGATGCCCCATCGAAACGTACATCAGGATCAGCAGGAAGCCCAGACTGAAAAAGAACCGTTTTTTCAAAGCAGGCGTCTCCCGGTCTGTGAGCGCATCCTCTTCGGCTGTATTCTGTTTTCCGGCAGACGCACTGCCTTTGACGGAAGCGCCGTATCCGGCGTCCTCCACCGCTTTGATGATGCTTTCCTCCGATGCATCTCCCTCGACGCCCATACTGTTCGTGAGAAGACTCACGGAACAGGAGGTCACGCCCGGAACACCGGAGACCGCCTTTTCCACTCGGGCCTGACAGGCGGCACAGGACATTCCCGTTACGAGATACTGTTTCATACGAATTCCTTCCTGACTATAAACAGCAGGATCAATAAGGTATGTCACGCCGGGTTCCGTGCTTTGCACTCCCGCAGTGCGAAACACTCGACCCTTTGACCCTGATATTCTATCATACCATACATCTCCCGAAATGAAAACCGGAAAAGTGTTGATACTGCAGACCTCCTGATATATACTGACAGAGTCTGTATCAGACACATCACAAATTATTATGGAGAAAAATATGAAAACTCTCAAAAAAATGTACGGCGGCATCGAACTGACCTGGCGGCGCGTGCTGATGCTCGCTGTTGTAAGCGCTGTCATGACGGCGGTCTTTCTGTGTCTTCCTTTTCTGAAAAACACATCCTTTCAGGATCCGGGCACTTATCCGGACTGCTGGTTTCTGTTTGCGGTCTTCATCATCATGAACAGCAGAAGCTGGAAAGAAGCCTCACTCAAATGCTTTATCTTCTTCCTGATCAGCCAGCCGCTGATCTACCTTCTGCAGGTTCCGTTTTCCTCTCAGGGCTGGAGGCTGTTTCAATACTATCCCCGCTGGTTCGTTCTGACGGTCCTGACGATTCCGGGCGCGGCGATCGCATACCTTTTGAAGCGGAAAGACTGGCTCGCCGCCGCAGTCCTCGCCGTGGCAAACGGCTATCTTGGCTTTCAGGCAGGCACCTACTTCGTCTGGATGATCCGCACCTTCCCGCATCATCTCCTGAGCCTTTTCTTCTGCCTGCTGCTTTCGCTTTCTTTTGTCTTCGGTATCTTTGAAGACAGAAAGAAGCAGACCGCCTCGACCGTCTTCATCGGACTGGTCTTCCTGTTAGGCGTCTGCTTCAATTTCCTGTATTGATAAAACTATCCGAAAACTTCTTTCGTGATCCCGCACTCCGTGCTTCAATGCCTGTTCTACAGACGGATCACTCTTCCAGGATCCCATAGTACTCGTCCACTAAATTAAACAGCATATCCCCCGCTGCCGCCGGCAGAAGCGCCGACGTGTTCCCGATCGGCACATATGTGTACAGATCGCTTGCCCTCGTGAGCACCAGTGCGGGGATCACATCATACTCTGCGCCGAATATCACTTCCAGATATCCGGCGTATTTTGCTGCCTGAAGGACCTCCTCCGGGTCGATCACACCCTTCATTTTGAATTCCAGCGAAAAGACCTGCTTTTCCGTGATCACTAAAACGACCGCATAGATGCGGATCAATCTGGAACGCCGGATCCGGAGCTCAAAGACGATCTCCCAGTCTGAAAAGGCGGTGAAGCCTGCATCCTGAAGATCCCGGAACAGCCCGATCATCACTTCCCGGCTGTCACGGAAGGAATGAAACAGCCCGCGCGTATCGTTCAGATTCCGCCCGATCTGTCTGCAGCCCTTTTCGAGCATTTCAAACCATTCCTCTTCTGAAAGCGCAAGAAATTCCTTTACCGTTCCGTAGTAGCCCGAAAACTCCGAAAGACCGATGTGCGGACGCATCTGCCGGATGAGTCCGTGCCAGAAATAGTCCTTATCGCGGTAGCAGAGATCCCGCATGTACGGTGAAGCATACAGGTAGTGATTCACAACGGAATGATCGATCCCCGTACGGTGTGCGATCTCCCGCGCCTTGACGCCGTCGTTTCTGCAGATCTGTGCATAGATCGCGCTCTCGATCCTGTCAGCCGGCATGATCAGCTCCTTTCAGCTCAGTATGCCAGCCACGGTGCGACCTGCACGGGCTCCTTGTTCAGGGCTTCCTTCTGTGCATCCGTCAGGTGCTTTTTATTGATAATGACCTCGAATACATATTCATCGAAATAACGGTCGCTGCAGACGAAATAGCCCTTCCGTCCGACTTCGCCGCCCCAGCTGTTTTCGATCTTCCAGCGGTCGGTCTTTCCGTTCTGATCGAAGTTCACGCCCACAAACAGCATTGCGTGTGTGGCGCCGGCCTCATCAAACTCCAGACAGTCTTTTTTTGACATGGTAAGATCCACGCCGCCTAAAAGTCCTTCGTAATCGAAGGAATCCGGATCCCAGATACCGAGCTGACGGTCACCGAACTGACCGGAATCACAGCCGAACCAGATCGGCTCTCCGTCCTTCAGCTGCGCGATCGCGAGCGCCTTCATATCTTCAAGCGGCACGTTCAGGCAGAAGACCCTGCTTTCCGCCATGCTTCCGATATAATGGAAGGTGAACGCCGTATTCATCGGTACCAGAAACGTCGGTGTGTTCACGATCGTGACATAATCCTCTAACGAAGCACCGATATATTTCTCGTAAAATGCCTTCGGTGTAAGCGCATAGTCTGCATGATAAGCGCCGTCTTTATCCCTGTAGGTGAAATCGAAGGACTCCACGGGCTCGCCGAATACGATGCATTCCGCCTTATAGATCTCGCCGAGCATTTCCTCCTTCATGGCCGTCACGTCTTTTCCTTCCGCGACCGCCTGACGAAGAAGCACCGCATCCTTCTTCAGCATACGGTTCATGAGCTTCATGAATGTATCGGTATGATTGGACTGATATGTCTCCGGCATGACTTCCGCAGGGACCACGCCGTACTTCTTCACAAGATCCACGACCATGTCCCAGTAACCGCCGTCCCAGATGCCGCGCTTCAGATATTCCGTAATGCGGCTTGTGAGATCCTGATCCGCGTTTTCGATGACACTCTCCAGAAATGTGTTCGCCTTCTCCAGCTTGTCATAGAAGGTCAGATAGTTCGGTGACAGTTTGAATTCCTCCAGTCCCAGCTTTTCCGCCACGATCTCACGCAGGATATTGAGTCCCGCAAAGCACCAGCAGCGGCCGCTCTTCTGCTGCGCCGTGATCCCTCTGGTCTTGAGCTCGATGGTAAACGGACCGTCCAGCTTTGCCGCCTGCTGCGGCAGATATGCCAGATCCTTCAGCTCTGTTTTGGACATCGCCGCCTGCAGCGTACGCACATTTTTATCATCCTTCAGATCATTTCTGAATTTCCGGAGCATGTTCTCATTTAATGCCTTCATTTTTCTACCTCCATGACCTGTATTTTCAGGCAGATTTCCTGAATTTATGATAGCACGGTGTTGACTGTTTGGCTACAGATTTCAGGATCTTCACTTATAAAATCTGATATTCAGTTTCTTCCCGGTAAGGAGCTCATATTCATACCCCCCTCACTTATCCGCGAACGTGAACATCTTCGCAGCTGCTTCTTTCATATATATCAAGGCATATATGCCTCTGTTTTTCCGGCATGCTGATTTTAATAAAATCAGTCAAGCATACTGTAATCATAGCTTTACGGACGCCGTAAATCAAGACCTGATTCATCTTCGGTTCCGATCCGGACGATCTGTGTACCGTCCGGATCATCGCTTCTTTTTGATCACGCCGCTGATTCCAAGTGCTCTTTTGATCTCTTCGATATGATTGAAACAAACATTTTCAAAAGCGCAGCCTCTCCATGCTGCAACAGTTCCCTCCGCAATATGACTCTGCCAGAAATGCTCATCCAGTCTCTTTTTTCCTTCGATAAAATGCAGACAAAAAAGTCAGAACGGATCGATCAGTTTATAGTGTTCTTTCTGCAGTATCTGTTTCGGAAAACGCACAGGAGATTTCTTGTCTTTATCCTGCAAAAAACACGAGATGCAGCCGAAGAATCGTGATTTCTTGGCTTTATCCTGCAAAAATGTGAGATAAAGCCGAAAAATCGTAATTTCTTGGCTTTATCCTGCAAAAAATACGAGATGCGGCCGAAGAATAATTGACGGTGTGCCTAAAATCTGCTATGATGCAGAAAATAGAGAAGTTGAAAGGAGATGATCGTCATGGACAGAACACGGTTGATCGGGCGTTCAAAAGAAAGTGCGCGATTAAGGAGATGCATGAATTCGGATTCTGCACAGCTTATTATTGTTTACGGACGACGTCGTGTCGGAAAAACCTTTCTGATCAATCAATATTTCGAAAATGATTTTGCTTTTAAGCTGACAGGAACATTTGATCAGGCAAAAGAAATCCAGCTCAGAAACTTTGCAAGCGAATTAAAAAGGAAAACACATCTCGATCAGACTGTACCGAAAGATTGGATACAGGCCTTTGATCAGTTAAGAGACTATATCTCTGCTTTAGACTCAAAAACGAAGCAGGTCATTTTTTTTGATGAGATGCCCTGGCTTGATACACAAAAATCCGGGTTTGTTTCCGCTTTTGAATGGTTCTGGAACGGTTGGGCATCAACACAGAATAATCTGGTCTTTATTGTCTGCGGGTCCGCGACATCATGGATGGCAGATCATCTCGACTCCAATAAGGGCGGCTTATTTAACAGGCAGACTGCCCGCCTGTATCTGGAGCCTTTTACTCTTTACGAAACGGAGCAGTATCTGCTTTCAAAACAGATCAACTGGTCGAGGTATGACATTACCGAGTGTTATATGATCTTAGGGGGAATTCCGTATTATCTGAATCTTCTTGACCCGGAACTGACCTATACCCAGAACATCGATAATCTTTTTTTCAGAAAGGACGCGGAACTGTGGGATGAGTTTGAACACTTATACCATACACTGTTTTCAAATGATGCAGCTTACATCAGGGTGGCTGAAGCTCTCAGCAAAAAAAGATCAGGCATGACACGTTCTGAGATCAGTAAAGCATTGAAAATTGCAGCTAACGGAAACCTGAGCAGAATATTAAAAAATCTGAAGATCTCCGGCTTTGTCCGGGTCAATAACTATTACGGAAACAAAAAACGCGATACCGTCTATCAGCTGTCAGATTACTATTCTCTGTTCTATTTCAGGTTCATCAGGGAGAACTACGGAATTGACGGGGAATTCTGGAGTCATACGTTAGACAGCCCTTCGAGAAAAGCGTGGGCCGGTCTGACATTTGAACAGGTATGCAAGGACCATATCCGGCAGATCAAACAGAAACTTGGAATTTCCGGTGTCTTATCCGAAGAATATACATGGTTTTCCAAACCGGATGATTCAGAAACCGGTAACGATGCCGGAGCGCAGATCGACCTGTTGATCGACAGGAGAGACCGCGTACTGAATATCTGTGAAATCAAATTTTCACTCAATCAATATGTGATTGATAAAGATTACAGTGAAAATCTGCGTCGGAAAATTGAAGTCTTCCAACGTGAAAACAACAGCAGGTCTGCACTGCAGCTGACGCTGATAACAACTTACGGCATACAGAATAATAAATACAGCAGTCTGATACAAAGAAGTGTTGTGTTAGATGATCTGTTTGTCGAATAAATATCCGATTCATGTTATCTTCACTTATATTCAGCCCGTGAAAGTGAGCGCATGAAGCGGCAAGGTATCAATGTTGGAAGGCAAAATAACTTTTGCCCTCAACAAATCTATATATTCACGAAAGGAAACCTGCGATATGTCTGATATCATCTATGAAAACAACGAAGGCGAATACGGCAAGTATTTTGTCCAGACGCTTCAGTATCCAGAGGGAATGGCCACTCCGGAATTTGCGAAACTCTACAACAGATTTGCGAAGCGCATCCTGTGGATGGACGGCAATGTCTGCCCCGGCGCATTCCAGATGAACACTGCCTGGTACTGCAAGGTGCCCGAGCGGGACCCGATCTTTATGGAGCATTCCCATCCTTACAGCGAACTGATCGGCTTCTTCGGTTCCGACCCGGACGATCCGTACGAACTGAATGCGGAGATCATCTTCTCCATCAACGGAGAAGCGTACCGGATCACCAGAAGTACGCTCATTTTCGTCCCCGCGGACGTAAAGCACAATCCCATGCATATCGTACGCGTGGACAAGCCCGTTTTTCACTTTTCCGTGGTTCCGAACAGCACCTACAACGGAGAAG
>JAZUFC010000058.1:0-2667 GCA_045640465.1 Lachnospiraceae bacterium
TTTTTCGGCACTTTCACATCCTTTTCAGACCTCTGCAGCTCCCAAAAAGGAGGGGGAATTGACCAATGGAGAGGTTTTCCCATCCTTCGTATTTTGGGGAGGGATGTGAAAGCAAACATTTCGAGCAGTTCCACATCCTTACCAGGATCACGGTGTGTCGGCAGCCCGTTCATTCAGATGGGTTTAGGTGTGACATGTAATTTCTTTGATGTTTCACGGAAATTATGCAGGAGCCTGTGGATTTTTCCGCATTGATATGTTAAATTAACAGCAAAGAATATACACAGCGTTCTTCCCGATTCGTTTTGTTGGCGCAGTAGTGGACGAAGGCCGAAAAAAAGGCATTTGTCCGCTCTGCGGGAGAAAACAGGAACGATCCGGGAAGAATTACGTAAGGGAGGTGTTTATGGGGAAGTATAATTTTGACGAGATCATCGACCGGCGCGGTACCGACTGCCTGAAATATGATTTCGGCATGAAGAGAAAGGGCCGTGATGACCTTCTGCCGTTGTGGGTTGCCGATATGGACTTTAAGCTCCCGGATGAGATTCTCGCGGAGTTCCACAAGAGGATCGACCACGGCATTTTCGGATATTCCGATCCGCTGGACAGCTACTATGAGGCGCTGAACCGCTGGTTCTCCGGCCATTTCGGATATACGGTAAAGCCGGAGTGGGTTACCCTTGGCGCCGGCATTGTGTACGGGATCTTTACCGCGATCCACGCCTACACGAATCCCGGGGATGCCGTGATGATCTCGCAGCCGGTGTATTATCCCTTCTGCGATTCCATCGTGACCAATGACCGGAAGCTCGTGAACAATCAGCTGCATTTTGAGAACGGCAGATATTCCTTTGATTTCGACGATTTTGAGAAGAAAATCGTGGAAAATGACGTAAAGGTCTACATTCTCTGCAATCCGCACAACCCCGTGGGACGTGTGTGGACCAGAGAGGAGATCACCCGCGTGGCGGACATCTGTCTTTCCCACAACGTGATCGTGATGTGCGATGAGATCCATGCCGATTTCGTTTACACCGGCCATAAGCTCACATCATATATGACGCTTCCGGAGAAATATCTGCAGAATGTATGCTTCTTCGTTTCTCCCGGAAAGACGTTCAACGTGGCCGGCCTGCAGCCGTCCAACATCATCATCCCGAACGAGGAGCTTCGCGCAAAGTACAGAAAGGCCAATGATCAGGCCGGCTACAGCAATGCGCCGATCTTCGGCATGCTCGCGACCAAGGTCTGCTACACGCTCGGAGACGAGTGGGTGGAGGAGCTTGTCGCCTATATCGAGAAGAACATCGCCTGGATCGAAGAGTTTGTGAAGGAGAATTTCCCGAAGGCCGCCTTCGTGAAGCCGGAGGGAACCTATCTTGTCTGGATCGATTTCTCGGGATACGGATTCTCGGACGAGGAGCTCGAGCATCTCATGCTGGAGGAGACAAAGCTGTGGCTTGATTCCGGAAAGATCTTCGGACCGGAGACCGCCCAGTTCGAACGGTTTAACGCCGCCTGCCCGCTGGCAACGGTAAAACAGTGCTTCACGCAGCTGAAAGAGGCGATGGACGCACATAAGAAATGGTAAGAGGCTTTTCCCGTCATTCCGGGGAAGAACAAACACTGATTCATAAAGAAAAGGGGTAAATATGAGTACATTCTGGAAAAACTACAAATCATCTGTAATTCTTCTTGCTTCCATGATCATCGGCGGCATTGTCGGCGCGATCTGGGGCGAGGGCGCATCAGTCCTTGAGCCGGTGGCGGACGTGTTCCTTCACCTTCTTTACTGCTGCGTGGTTCCGCTGATCTTCTGTTCCCTGTCCGCTGCCATCGCCAAGATGCAGGATATGAAGAAGCTCCGCAAGATCCTGGTGACGTTCCTCATCGGTACCTTTGCAACCGGTGTGGTGAGCGCCCTGTTCCAGGCCATTTCCGTCATCCTCTTTGATCCGGCAAAGGGTGCCGTGATCGATATGACCGAGACCGTGTCCGATGCGACCGGAAGCCTGAATATCCTCGGCATGTTCACCGTCGGCGACTTCAAGGATCTGTTCAGTAAGTCCAACCTGATGGCGCTCATTGTGTTTACGATTCTCTTTGCCTTTGCCATCATTAAGGCCGGCGAGAAGGGCCGTCCCGTGGTGGAGGCGCTTGACCGTCTCACCGCCGTGATCGTCAACCTGATCAATATCGTGATGAAGATCGCCCCCATCGGCCTTGGCTGCTATTTCGCCATGCTGATCGGCACCTACGGCAACTCGGTGGTCGGCCCGCTCGGACGTTCCATCGTGATCTACCTGGTGGTTTCCATTCTGTATTTTGTGCTTTCTCAGACCGTGATGGCTTATATGGGCGCCGGAAAAGAAGGCGTCAGCAAATGGTGGAAGGGCTGCGTGGCTCCCGCGCTTACCGCTCTCGGAACCTGCTCTTCTGCAGCAACACTTCCCGTTAATATGCAGCATGCCCGTGAGATCGGCATCCCCGAGGACGTGGCCGATGTGGCAATCCCCTTAGGCGCCAACCTTCACAAAGACGGTTCCTGTATGATCCAGGTCGTGAAGATCGCGCTTCTGTGCGGCCTGATGGGCACCAATTACGCAACTCCGAGAAACATCTTCATGTCTGTAGTGGTTGCGGTTATCGCAGCCGTGGTTATGG
>JAZUFC010000059.1:0-20013 GCA_045640465.1 Lachnospiraceae bacterium
AGTACCGAACCAGATATACGAGTATTCCGATAAAACAGATCTCCCCAACGATTCCCTGAGTCAATAAAACCTGCAGAACGGCACTATGCGCAGAATAAACATTCTGCCCGTAAACCGATGACAGTTCCCTGAATCTCACAACAAGCATATCCGGTCCGCAGCCAAACAGCTTTTGCAAAAAACAGCTTTTTTGAAATTCTTTTATCGAATAGCGGTATATCAGACCTCTTTTACTTCCCCATTCATCTCCGAATGAAGATAGACTGTGCAATACAGCAAACGATACTATTACGAATATAGTGCTTTCCAGCAAAAAGGTAAAGATTTGTTTTATTTTAATATAAGATGAATGGCGCAGTCTTTTCAGAAAATGCGAAGATACAGTGATCAGTCCTCCAAAAGCAAGTATGCCCGGACCGGTATACCATTTATTCAGCACTCTGCCGAAGCCGGCATTTGCCTGCAGCGCATTTGCAAAGCAAGGGATAATCGTTGTAAGCAGGAATGCAATTCCCAGAAGTATGATCAGTATTCCGAATCTGCCAATCCGGCTTGTATTATCCAGAAAATAAGGTATACCAAACACAAGGCAAACAGCAGCACTGAGATAGATTGAATCACTTCCGCAGAGAATGGCAATCACAAATGCTTCGCAGAGGACTGCTGCGCATATAACAAGACGGCTTTTTTTCTGTTCTTCCGTAAAATATACGGCCAATGCCGGAAGGATCAATGCCAGATATCCGGAAATCATTACTTTCTGCCCTAAGGTTGAAGCATAATCATATATTCGCCATAAAACGATTCCGTCATACCATCCAAAAAGATTGACTCCCGCATACTGTATTACAGCAGCTGAAAAAATAACGACATTCACAACCAGAACCGGCAGTATCTTTTTCCATGTAAGCACAAGATAATTCCTGAAAAGCCAGAATTCTATGGCAATTCCGATATATTCAAAAGCACCGATTCCCCATCCCCGGATTCCTGAAAAAGAATTTTTGATATCACCGGAAAAGAGACAGGACAGCAGAACATCTGACAGATAGATCAGTCCGAGCCAGCATCCCCAGGATATATTTCTTACCGGTATCCTGTTTTTATTGTCAAACAATACCAGCGGAATCGACAGGATGATCATTAACACATCCAGAAAAATGACTGTATATGTTTTCGCCTGAAGGATGTCAAAATATGCATTTCGGATAGATAGCGGCACCAGAATAAAAAAACCGTAAAAGAAAATATCCGCAATCGTCTTGCCGTAAAATGATCGCGATTCTGCGCTGGGCTTCTTTTTCATCGCACTTTTCCAATCATGCCTCTCACTTTGTCTCTGACATACAACACCGCTGCTCTGAGCGGAAACAGATCACACCAGAGATGCACATATAACTTATACAGAAAAGCTTCCGTCGAAAATTCTTTTCCGTCACGAACCACAGCCAGAAGGATCCCGATGATCTGCTCATCCGTGATCCCCTTTTCAGGCCGCCACTGATTGTCTCCGCAGATCACATAATCCTTATCACGTACTTTCAGGATCCGGTGGAGCACATACTGCTCTTTCCGTTTAAAAAGCACGGCATCATATTTTTTCAGGCGGCCTTGAGGTCTCCGGCCGATCACCATGAGATCTCTCTGCTGCCTGAGAAGGGGCATCATGCTGATTCCTGTATTCGGATAGACCAGCTTCCCCTGTGTCTTAAGTTCTTCCTCGAACGAGATCTTATTCATCAAGCGCCCCGATTCCGCGAAGCGTATTCAATACTTTATCAATATCCTCGGAAAGGATCTCTTCAGACGCATCGTAGCGTTCTTTCATGGCAGTAAGGATCATATCCTTCGTTGTCTCTTTTTTGAGCTGATCCACGATGAACGCCGCAGAGGAATTGCTCTTTACCAGACCGGAAAAAAGTCTGCCGGAAGATGCGACCATGATCTGCTTTCCGTCCATTTCATAAGTAATAAATTCTTTTTTAAGCTTCATAGACTTTTCCTCCCATACCGCTGCATGAAACATACGCGGCTTCCGGATCCATATTGCATGAAAGCCGGTAGAGACCGGTTCCGGCACTGATCTGATCGATCAGTCTGAGCACTGTCCGCATATCCGCAGGATTCCCGGGCCGGTAACTTTGAGAAATAAAATACGGCAGTGCTTCTTCCCGGCTGATCTCCCGGATCTGATTTTCCGCACCGCGCTCCAGAAAACAAACGGCTTTCAGTGGGACACAGTCCGGGCCTGACAGACGGTGTTTTCCGTTCCAGGGGGTTCCGCAGACGTACGCTTGTCCGTCCGCAAAAGAAAGAAGCGGCTTGTCATCGTTTACCATGCGGACTCTGTCTCCGAAGGCTTCCCGCCAGAGACGTGCGTGCGTACTTTTCCCAACGCCGCTCGGTGCGGCAAACAGGTACCCTTCCCCGTCCAGGGAAAGCGCCGATCCGTGGAAAAGGAGCACGTCCCCCCGAAGCATCTTCTCAGCAATTATTCTGTAGACTGCCAGCGTTTCCAGATATCCGTCGGAGAACTGACGTATCTCCCGTCCCGACACTCTGTCATCCTCCTCCGACCGGATCCGTTCAAATTCGATATCCGCCTGACATGTTTCAACAGAAAACAGCGGCTCCGCCTCCGTCAGAAACCCGCGGCAATATTCCCGAATATACGAATGCATCGGCCGTATCTCCACTGCCTTTCCGGCGATTGCGATCCGGAACGGTCGCTCATTGATTTCTTCTGTCATGCTTCTTCCTCTGCAAATATCTTCAGTTCCCGATACAGTTCCAGTCTGACGTCGGCTGTCTTTTTCAGCTTTCCGAGTCTGACGATCTTCTTTTTTCCTGTCAGGATCAGGAACAGATAGCGTATACAGAATGCAAATCTGCCGAAGAAAAGAAGCAGTCTGCTTGTCCGGCAGGGTTCCCAGAGGCGTTCTGCTCTGTCTCCGGCCCGCTCCCACAAAGTCTTCAATATTCCTTCCTCATTGATCCCGCTGTGCGAGATCTGTGTAACGAACCAGTCATCCCGTATTTCGCTTTTCTTATTTCCGAAATTTCCCGCATGAAGGATGTCCGCGGTAAGCGCGTCCGCAGTGTCCTCATCGATCTCAGTCATCCACGGTTCCGGCGGAAGTCCCAGATTTCTGACACACGCCGCAGTCAGCGTATCCGCAAATCTCTTCAGTCCGATCTCCTCCAGTTTTCTGTCAAACAGACCGGGATAACGGTCGGAAACAGAATTGACAAATACCGCCCAGTCACAAAGATGACGAAGTCCGATTCCGGAAGAAAGCAGATGTCTGGCCGTATGCAGAAGAATGATCAGACCGTGATGAAAGTCGGAAGGGACACAAATTGTTCCACAGCCGTTGTCGATTGTTGCTGAATCCTGCAAAAGTTCCTGCAGCAGCTTCCCGATCTCCACCCGCAATTCACCGTCCGGCAAACCGTTTACCGAAGTATGCATTTCGATCGACTGCTCATCAAACGTGAAACCGATATGATGATCAGCCGTTTTCTTTTGCATCACCGCGCCTTCTGTCTGAAGAAACGCTGCGGCTTTTTCACTGTCGGAGGGATCTATATAGAAGTCCACGTCTCCCATGGTTCTTTTCAGCGGATCCGGATAATATGACGCAGATGCACAGCCTTTCAGGATCACATAGGGAATCTCTGCCTGTCTCATAAGACGGCCGATTTCCGCATGCATATAGTCTACCCGGACATTTCCTGCGGTCACCGCAATGACACTCTGTTTCCAGAGTGTGCTGACATCTTCCGGAAGACCGCACTCCGCTGCGGCATCATAACAGAGAAGCTGAACTGCATGTGAATTACATTCCCGGTATACTTCCATCCACTCTTCTCCGGAAAGGTTAACGCGGCAGGGTACATTGAAAAGTGAGCGGCTGACCAGCCCGAGTACTGCTTTTTCAATATCTGTCAATTCTGAGTTCACAATTCTGCCTTTCCGCTCTGCATACATCTGCTGCTTCAGTTACAGTCATCAGGCCGGCAGACGGGGTCTGCCTCAGTCACCGGCCGGTTATTCATTCCTTCGCCCAGTTGATCCCGTGCGACAGCGCATAACTCTGCCCGTAGGAACCTTCGGGTGCAACGATCGTCAAAAGCGGATCGTTCAGAAAAGCATCTTCCGCGATCCAGATGACCGTGGGAGGAAGCGAGATCCTTGCAAGATTCACGCAGTTTGCAAAAGCCTGCGTATCGATATAAGTATAGGTGAAAGGAACCGTCACTTCGACAAGACTTGTGCAGTTTGCAAAAGCCTGCCGCCAGACAGCTCCGACAGCAATTCCGTTGATCTGGTCGGGAAGTGCCATCACGGCCTCACCGTTTGCGCAGCTCTGGATCGCAAGCGTTCCGTTGTTCGGATACAGGATCAGGTTTCCGTATATCACTTCAAGAGATACGCTCTCAGCCGGAATGCTTTCCGGCGCGGGCTGCACCGGTACGGTCGGAGGCGTCTCCGGGACCGCCGGTGTTTCGGGAACCGCAGGTGTTTCAGGAACGGCAGGGGTTTCGGGAATGTTTTCCGGTGCTTCTCCCGGTACAAAACCGGACGGATCTTCTTCGTAACTGTTGACAGTTTCTGCCTCCGGCCCGTTTTCTGACTCACCGGCGCTCCGTGTTTTTTCATCGATCGTCGGTTCGACGGCCGTGTCAGAGGGTTCTGTCTCAGGCGCGGACGTTTCCGCTGCCGCCTCCTCGGGCACTGTGGTCACATCGGTCCGGATCGCTGTCTTCTGATGGTTCTTTGCCCCGTAAAAGATGAGGATCCCTGCCGCTGCAAGCACAATACCGGTAATAAAAATGCACAGAATGACCCAGAGCTTCTGTCTGGGAAGCTCTTCGTCCTGCCGAAGCGTTCTTTTCCGGACCGTGGGCATGATGTCAAAATCCTCATCCCGCGGCCGCGGCTGTATGATCGGACGGCTTTCATTCGTCAGATCCTGCGCATCCTTTTCGCTCATAAATTAATAAGCCTTTCCCCAGTAGACCATCTTCTTTGCAGGTTTTCCGCAGCAGACACAGGTGTCTGCAAGATGCTCCTGCTTAAAGGGCATACAGCGGCTGGTTGCCTGAAGTTCTTCCTTGATCTTATCCTCACAGGCTCTGTCGCCGCACCACATAGCCTTTACGAAGCCGGGCTTATTCTCCAGAATATCCTTGAACTCTTCGTAATTGACTGCGGTATAGGTATGGGCGTCGCGGTGTTCACGCGCTCTTTCGAGCATATCCTTCTGGATCACCGCAAGAAGCTTTGTCACTTCGTCTTCAATATTCTCCAGCGCGACCTCGATCTTCTCGCGGGTGTCGCGTCTGACTAAAACAGCCTTGCCGGCTTCGATATCCTTGGGACCGATCTCCACACGGACAGGAATACCGCGCATCTCCGCTTCCGCAAACTTGAAGCCGGGAGACTTGTCGGAATCATCAAACTTCGTGCGGGCAACCTTGCCGAGGCGGTCTCTTAATTCACCGGCCTTTTCCAGCACGCCTTCCTTATGCGCCGCGATGGGCACCACAACGACCTGTGTGGGAGCGATCGCGGGAGGAAGCACCAGACCGGAATCGTCGCCGTGCACCATGATGATGGCACCGATCAGACGGGTGGTCATGCCCCAGGAAGTCTGGTGGCAGTACTTCACCTGATTGTCTTTGTCCGTAAAGGTCACGTCATAAGCTCTTGCGAAGCCGTCGCCGAAGTTATGGGAGGTACCGGACTGCAGGGCCTTGCCGTCATGCATCAGCGCTTCGATCGTATAGGTCGCAACTGCGCCCGCGAACTTTTCTTTGTCGGTCTTCTGGCCGCGGATCACGGGGATCGCCAGCACTTCTTCACAGAAGTCCGCATACAGATTCAGCATCTGAATGGTTCTCTCTTCCGCTTCCTCTGCGGTCGCATGTGCGGTATGGCCTTCCTGCCACAGGAACTCTCTGGAACGGAGGAAGGGTCTGGTCTCCTTCTCCCAGCGGAGCACGGAACACCACTGATTATATACTCTCGGCAGATCTCTGTAGGAATGGATGTCCTTGGAATAGAAATCGCAGAACAGGGTTTCGGAGGTCGGACGCACGCAGAGACGCTCCTGCAGAGACTCCATGCCGCCCTTGGTCACCCATGCGACCTCGGGTGCAAAACCGTTGACATGATCCGCTTCCTTCTGAAGCAGGCTCTCGGGGATCAGCATCGGCATATATACATTCTCAACGCCGGTCTCCTTGAAGCGCTTATCAAGCTCTTTCTGAATATTTTCCCAAATTGCATAGCCGGCCGGTTTGATGACCATGAAGCCCTTTACGGACGCATAATCCATGAGCTCGGCTTTTTTCACGATGTCTGTATACCACTGGGCGAAATCCTCGTCTCTTGATGTGATCTGTTCCACTAATTTCTTGTCTGCCACAATGTCTCCTCTGCTGTACTTCAGCTTTCTCTGCTTTTCTTATTTTTTCAGTGCTTCTGCCTTGTCGGTCTTCTCCCACGGGAGATCGATATCGGTTCTTCCGAAATGTCCGTACGCTGCGGTCTGCTTGTAGATCGGGCGTCTTAGATCAAGCATTTTGATGATGCCTGCGGGACGGAGATCGAAATTCTCCTCGATCTTCTTCACGAGTTCATCGTCACTGACCGTTCCCGTTCCGAACGTGTTGACGGAAATGGATACCGGATGTGCCACACCGATCGCATAGGAGATCTGGATCTCGATGCGTTTTGCAAGGCCCGCCGCCACGATATTCTTCGCAACATACCGTGCTGCGTAGGAAGCGGAACGGTCCACCTTTGTGGGGTCTTTTCCGGAGAAGCAGCCGCCGCCGTGTCCGCAGGCGCCGCCGTAGGTGTCAACGATGATCTTTCTGCCGGTCAGTCCGGAATCGCCGTGCGGGCCGCCGATCACGAAGCGTCCTGTGGGATTGACGAAAAACTTTGTGTTTTCGTCGACCATTTCCGCCGGAAGCACTTCATCAAAGATATAGGTCTTTACGTCCTTCTTGATCTGCTCAAGCGTCACCAGCTCGTCATGCTGTGTGGACAGGACGATGGTATCGAAACGGACAGGACAATGATTCTCGTCATATTCCACCGTGACCTGTGTCTTTCCGTCCGGTCTGAGATACGGAAGCGTTCCGTTCTTGCGGACTTCCGTCAGGCGTCTTGCAAGCTTGTGTGCCATGGAGATCGGGTACGGCATAAGCTCCGGTGTTTCATCGGAAGCATAACCGAACATCATGCCCTGATCGCCTGCGCCGATCTTGTCAAGCTCTGCATCGGACATCTGATTCTCCTTTGACTCCAGCGCGTTGTCCACGCCGAGCGCGATGTCTGCGGACTGCTCGTCGATCGCGGTCACCACCGCGCAGGTATCGCCGTCAAAGCCGAACTTTGCCCGGTTGTAGCCGATCTCATTGACCGTCTCACGGACGATCTTCTGGATGTCCACGTATGCGTTCGTGGTGATCTCGCCCATGACCATGACAAGACCTGTCGTACAGCATGTCTCACAGGCCACGCGACTCATGGGATCCTGTCTGATCAGTTCGTCAAGGATCGCGTCCGAGATCTGATCGCAGATCTTATCAGGATGTCCTTCTGTTACCGATTCCGATGTGAATAAAAAATGTCCCTTTTCCATAATCAATATTCTTCCTGTTTTTCTCTTCTTTCCATATTTGAAAACTTCGTCAGGTTCGCGAGCCATGCAAGCTCCACCGTGCCGATCGGGCCGTTTCTCTGTTTTGCGATAATGATCTCCGCAATGCCCTTGTCCGGTGTGTCCTGATTGTAGACTTCATCTCTGTAAATAAACATGACCACGTCGGCATCCTGCTCGATAGCACCCGATTCACGCAGATCGGCAAGCATCGGCCGGTGATCCGTACGCTGTTCGCAGGCACGTGAAAGCTGCGAAAGGACGATGACCGGAACATTCAGCTCACGCGCCAGGGATTTCAGCGCTCTCGTGATATCGGAGATCTCCTGCTGACGGCTCTCGGAACCTCTTCCGCTTCCGGACATCAGCTGCAGATAGTCGATGATGACGACGTCAAGTCCGTGTTCGATCTTGTATTTCCTGCATTTGCTGCGCACCTGTGCAACAGTGATGCCGGGCGTATCGTCAATGAGGATCTTTGCCTTTGCAAGCATGGAGGAACCTGCCACCACGTCATCCCAGTCCATATCGGAAAGCTGTCCGGTACGAAGCTTCTGGCTGTCTACATGGGATTCCATGGAAAGCATGCGGCTGACCAGCTGCTCGCGGCTCATTTCCAGCTCGAAAACGGCTGTCACATAATCCTTTTTGACGGAAAAATAATCCACCAGATTCAATGCAAAAGCGGTCTTGCCCATGGAGGGACGGCCGGCGATCAGCACAAGATCCGAAGGCTGCATGCCGGCGGTCTTCCGGTCCAGATCCATAAAACCGGTCGGAACGCCGGTGATGGCGCCGCCGTTTTTGGAGGCTTCCTCGATATTCCCGATCACGCGCAGGACGGTCTGCTCCATGGCTTCTTCTTTTCCGCCGACCTTCTGCTCCAGAAGATCGAAGACCGCCTTCTCTGTGCCCTCCATGATGGTCTCCGTGCTGTCTTTTCCGAGATAGCAGGTATCCGTCAGTCCTTCGAGGGTCCTGATCATGCGGCGGAGCTTTGATTTGTCCGCCACGATCTGCGCATACGAACGGGCATTGGCCGATGTGAAGACTGCGTTCAGCAGGTCTTTCAGGAAATCGATGCTGTAGACTTCGGGTGCCACATCCTTTGATTTCAGCGCATCCTGAATCGTCACCAGATCCGTGGGCTTTCCGTTCTGATACAACTCCATGATCGTATCGTAAAGCACACCGTACTGATGCTGGTAAAAATCTTCTCCTGTCAGAAGCTCCTCCACAGCAGAGATCGCATCCGTTGAATACATCATCGAACCGATGACGGACTGCTCCGCTTCTATACTGTGTGGAAGCACTCTTTTTACAAGACTTTCATCCATACTGATCTCTCCTGCCTGCTATGCAGCAGACATATACTTATCTGCCCTTCTGTTCAGGCTGTCCGCTCTGCAGCAGACGTATCTTTATCTGCCTGAGTGGTCAGCCTTCCGCTTCTGCAAAGTCCGGTCACTCCTGTACGACCTTGACGGTCAGCTGTGCCGTGACCTGCGGATGCAGCTTTAAAGGCACGGTAACGGTTCCGAGCTCCTTGATGGGGTCGGAAAGCACCAGTTTCTTTTTATCCACGTCCAGATCGAGCTGCTTTTTGCAGGCATCCGCGATCTCCTTGGTGGAGACGGAACCGAAAGGCCTGCCGTCCTTGCCGACCTTTAAGGGGATCGTCACGCTCATGCCGGCAAGCCTGCCGGAAAGCTCCTGCGCTTCCAGAAGACGCATTTCGGCCACTTTTTCCTCATGCTGCTTCTGAAGCTTCATATCGTTTCTGACCTTCGCGTTCGCTTCTCCCGCCAGCTTCTTGGACAGAAGATTGCGGCCGTAGCCGTCTTTTACCGTGACGGTATCGCCCTTTTTGCCGAGGCCCTTTATATCCTGCAGTAAAATAACATCCATTATGATTGTACTCCTTCCTGCTCTGTAATTGCTTTTTTCAGAAGATCCACCGCTTCATCGACCGTAATGCCGGTAAACTGCGCACCGGCTACGGACTGATGTCCGCCGCCGCCCAGCTTCTCCATGAGCACCTGCACATTGACTTCGTCGATAGATCTTGCACTCAGATAGATCTTGTCTTCATAGCTCGTCAGCACGAAGCTTGCCTTCACGCCGTCGATCTCCAGAAGCTCGTTGGCAGCCTGTGCGGCCACCACGGTCTGGTTTTCACTGCTGCCCGTATTCGGACATACGCTGATAATGTAATCCTTTTCAAACAGCTCTGCCTTGCTCACGGTCTCCGCACGGAGCTTGTAGTCCTGCATGGAATCCCGGAACAGCTTCCGCACGCGGGTCACGTCCGCGCCGGACCGTCTTAAATAGGCTGCCGCTTCAAAGGTACGGACGCCTGCTTTGTCCTCGAAATTGTTCGTATCCATCACGATGCCCGCAAGAAGCGCATCGGCCTCTCTGGAGGACAGCTTGATGTTTTCGTCATAATACTGAACGATCTCAGAAACCATTTCGGAAGCGGAGGAAGCATACGGCTCCACGTAGGAGAGCGTTGCATTCTCGATCTGCTCCTTGCCCTGGCGGTGATGGTCCAGCACCACGATGCAGGATGCCCGGTTCAGAAGCTCGGGACACTCCGTATAGGACGGACGGTTCGTATCCGCCACGACCAGAAGCGTATCGCGCGTCAGATAGTTCTGCGCATTCTCTCTGGTCACGAAAAGGTCTTCTTCATAGCTTGCGTTTTCACGGAACAGCTTCATCAGCGGGCGGACGCTGTTGCTGATCTCGCCGAGCACGATATGAACGGGACGGCCGGTAAAACGGGCCATCCGGTAAATACCCATGGCTGCGCCCAGACAGTCCAGATCGCTGATGGGATGGCCCATGATCAGCACGCTGTCTGCGGATTCCACGAGTCCCTTCAGGGCCTGCGCCTTGATCCTGGATTTCACGCGGGTGCTCTTTTCGGTGGTCTTTGCCTTGCCGCCGTAATATTTCATCTCCGTGTTTTCCTTGATGACCGCCTGATCTCCGCCTCTGCCGAGCGCATTGTCGATCGCGGTACCGGCAAACTCGTAATTCTTCCGGATGGAATCACCGCCGACGCCGATACCCATACTCACGGTCAGCGCCATTTCATTTCCTATATTAACTGTCTTGACATCCTCCAGAAGACTGAAATTGTCCTCCATCAGCGTCCAGAGCGCTTTCTGATTGAGCACCACAAGGAAACGGTCCTTTTCAAGCTTCCTGACGATGCCGTCCACCGATGAAAAGTATTTGTTCAGTTTTCTCTCGGCCAGTGCGGAAAGGAGCGACCTTCTGACGTCCTCCACCTGCGCCATGACTTCTTCGTAATTATCAAAATAGACAAGTCCGACGACCGGCTTCTCTTCCGACAGAAGCCGCTGGGATTCCAGAAGCTCCGTTTCATCCAGCAGATACAGATTGAAAAGTCCTGTCTTTCCGTCGTCATCCAGCTCCGCGAGCTCGGGCATCTGCGCCTGATTCAGCGGAAAGGCCCGGAGCAGGTAATGCCTGGCTCCGTAGGTGACGTGAATGTCCGTTTTGCTTTTCAGTTCCGTGTTTTCAAGTTCCGGGAACAGCCTGATCAGACTGGTCTCCTTCTTTTTTTCTTCAAACAGTGCGATGAACGCCGGATTCCGCCAGAGGATCTCCTTTGAAGTATTGCACATCAGGAACGGGATCTCGATCCTTCGAAGAAGCTGTCCCTGTACCTGCGCATAGGATGCGCCGAACTCCACGAGACGGTTCAGGACTCTTTTTCTCCCCGTAAAATAAACGATCAGAAATATCAGAAAGTAAAGCACTGCAAAGCATGCCGAAAAAAGAGCGAATTTCTTATCGAAGAATAAACCTGCTATGCTGCCGAGAACCGGAAGAACTCCCAGATAAAACGGCCAGCGGAAATACGCTTTTAATACGTTTTTCTTTTTTGACTCCATAACACCTCCGCATATCCAACTCTCTGCTAAAGGCAACAGTACTGCAATCTTACAGTATCGTAGTATTTTATCACATTCCTCAACTTTTTTCAACCTGTAGGAAGGCAAGCGCTTCTTTTTGCCGGTGAATATTCCGCGTACGGAAATAAACTGTTTTTCCGCCGGTATTCATATCTGCCGCCGGAGAAAACAGTTTATTTCCGCTTTGAAAATTTCCCGAAAATGTGCTTGCAATTTGTTGCAGTATCTCGTATAATAATCGATTGTGATGTAATATCTATTCCTTGCTCGGGACTTGATTCCGGGCCAGAGACCAAAAGGAGGTAAAAAGGATGAACAAGTATGAATTAGTAGTTGTTCTCAAGAGTTCTCTTGAAGACGACGAAAGATCTGCTGCCATGGAAAGAGTAAGCGGCTATATCACCCGTTTCGGCGGTACCGTTGAAAACGTTGATGAGTGGGGCCTGAAGAAACTTGCTTACGAAATTCAGAAGATGAGCGAGGCTTACTACTATATCGTATCTTTCGAAGCACCTGTTGATGCTCCGGCACAGATTGAAGAAAACATTCGTATCATGGAGCAGATCATCAGATTCCTTATCGTTAAGAAGGAAGCTTAAGAATGCGAGGTATGAATCATGAATAAAGTTTTATTATGCGGAAGATTGACAAGAGATCCCGAGGTTCGTTATTCACAGGGTGAAAGACAGATGGCGATCGCCCGTTATACGCTGGCTGTGGACCGCCGCAACGCGCGCAGAACACAGGGCAATGATTCCCAGGAACAAACGGCAGACTTTATTCAGTGTGTAGCATTTGACCGTGCAGCTGAATTTGCAGAGAAATATCTGCGTCAGGGCACAAAGATGATCGTAACCGGCCGTATTCAGACCGGCAGTTACACAAACAAAGACGGTCAGCGTGTATATACCACGGAAGTGATCGTTGAGGAACAGGAATTTGCAGAATCCCGGAATGCTTCCCAGCAGGGAAACACTTCCTCTTTCTCAGGCAATTTCCGTCAGAATGAATCCAGACCTGCTTCCCCTGCACCCGCAATCATGGAAGACCCCGGTGACGGATTCATGAACATTCCGGACGGCGTTGAAGACGAAGGTCTGCCGTTCAACTAATCGATTCTACCAGGAGGTTCATTATGGCATTCAACAGAACAGATGCTAAAGGTGATGCACCTTTTAAGAAGCGCCCCATTCGCAGAAAGAAAAAGGTCTGCGTATTCTGCGGAACCGCTGAAGGTGCCGGCGTTATTGATTATAAGGATACCACGAAGTTAAAGAAGTACATCTCTGAAAGAGGTAAGATCTTACCCCGCCGCGTCACAGGTACCTGTGCAGCTCATCAGAGAGCTTTAACCACTGCTATCAAGCGCGCTCGCCACATCGCATTACTGCCCTACACCGTTGAATAATTTTTCACGTGTAAGTCAAAAGACTGCCGAAAGCATTCTGCTTCGGCAGTCTTTTTTATTTTCACCGTCCGGACCGGACAGAGGCCGCGTCAGTAGCGGTAGCTTCCCGGATAGATCTCAAGCTCCACATCTTTTCCGAAACTGCTGAATTTGAATATGATGATCGTAAACATGACGGTGATTCCGATGATGGCTGCACCGATGACCGCCGGATAAGCATTATTATAAGCTGTCGCCGATGTATGCTTCAGAACGATGCCGGTGAAGGCCCACATAATGGCCCCTGCCGTAAAGCCCTTCTCCTCCCGGATGATGGCGACGCATCCGATCACCGTTCCCGCGATCAGCATCACGACCGTCCAGAATTCGTCGGAAAGTCCGAAACCGTTCCACTTGACAGCCGTCAGATATACACTGATATTGGCGATCGTGGCTGCAATGATCCAGCCGAAATACAGATCAAAGAAGATCTTCATGCCGATCTGCGTACGGAAGCCGTTGTCAAGCTTTCTGCTCCGGAGCTCGATCACGATCAGAGACGCCAGAAGGCCCAGCATGAACAGGACTGAAAGTCCGATCTTATCCGCATGCCAGAAAGCGATCCATGCGATATTCATCGCGCCGGAGACCGCAAACCAGGGACCGGTCATCTGAACCGCCAGATCGCTCTGTTCCTTTTTGCCGAAAAGTCCCCACTGGTACAGTATAAAGAGGATCATCAGCGCATATATGACGCCCCAGATTCCGAATGTGACGCCCGCCGGCGTAAACAGATTCGGATAGGCTGCCGAAACCTCTCCCGTCGTTTTTCCGCCGAAGGGGATCAGATTGGCAAGTGCGTTGATCAGAATGACCGCTGCCGCTGTCCCTGTATTCACCCATTTCCATATTCGGTTTGTTTTATCCATATCATCAGTCCTCCTTTGTTATGAATGTTTTCGAAAACAGGCGATCCGCTTGAAGTCATCATATTTCTGCTGTATACTGATATCAGGCAGTCTGTGCTTTCTGTTTTCGCCCTGATTCTATTCGCGGCGGAAATGTACAGCAATAGTACCGCATACAATTTTAAAATGTATTTTTCCGAAGGAGGGCCGCGATTGAATAATATACTGTTGGGAAAGACCATCAAAGCCATGTACAAGCTCAGCGGAAAAACGCTGACACAGCTTTCCGAGGAAACCGATCTGACGGTCGATACGATCAATAATCTCTTTTATGCACGCATCCAGAAACCGGGTTTTGCTGGCGTCAGCGCAATGGTCAGAGCGACCGGTTTTTCGATCGCGGATCTGACCGGCTTTATGGAACAGGCGGAAGCTCTTCCGGAAGATACTGATTTTACGGAAGCCTTTACTTCCTACATAAGTTCTGTAAAAGATACAGTCCCGGCTGCAGGACATACAGTAAAGGAGACTGCAGGACATGCAAAACAGGCTTCGTCCTCCCTGCCGTCTCATTTTGAAGAGGAGCTGACCGCGCTTGCTTCTTCCTACGAAAAGCAGCTGGAACAGCTCAGAGGCACACAGCTTCAGTATGTGGAGCAGCTGAATCTGCAGCACCGGGAACAGATCGAAGAACTGAAAAATTCAGCCAATAATCTGAAAGCACACTTCGACCACAGCGTCGGCGAGATCAAAAAGACGCACGCTGCGGAAATGGAACGGCAGGACGAGCTGATCCGCCAGCACAAAAAGACGATCCTGTATCTGTGCATCGCACTCGGAGTCGCCGTGATCGCCATCATACTTCTTGCACTCCTGCAGGGATAAAAAAGGTGTCAAAGGGGACGGTTCCCGCCGACAAGCAAGCTTGCCAGCGGGAACCCTCCCCTTTGACACCAGTGTTCTGCTGTTATTTTTTCAGAAGCTTTTCGATCAGGGCTGCCAGAAGCTTCGGCAGGATATTGTGATCGTACAGCATGGAAAGGACTGTGCTTTCCCTCACCATGGAATAAAGCATCTCTCCTCTCTCCGTACCGAGACTGTTTAACAGGATCAGTCCGCCGATCCAGAGAAGAAGCAGAGCATGCGCTCCGGCCAGAACAGCACCGATCAGTCCGTTGATCTCATGCAGCACCGGCAGTTTGGAGACCAGCCGCAGAATAAGCGACACGACAAAGAGCGCGATCCTTAAAAAGATAAAGACGCAGATGAAAGCCTTCACCGGGCCGATTCCGAACATCTTTGATACAGCCGTGAACAGCATGACGGCACAGATCACGGAAAGAAGTGTCGAGCCCGTCGAGACCAGCATTTTTGCAAAGCCGCGCTTATAGCCCGTCACCACCATCACGGCAAAGAACAGTACTACAGCGATCAGAAGCCAGTTCATCGGGTCACCTCTTCAGGTGCCGTGCTTCGACCGTAATGAAGCCGTTCCTGTCGATACGTCCGCCGCCGATTCCAAGGAATCCGCCTTTTTCCGCTTTCAGCAGTCCGGCTTCCACAAATTCACGGATCGCATTCTGATAATATCCGCCCCGTGCGGAAAGAAGCTCTCCGGCCTTTTCCAGAACGATCTGCTCGGCTTCCGCGCTGAGACGCGCATCCTGACTGAACAGATACTCTCTGGCCGTCTTCAGAAGGTCCTTTGCATGGAAGCGTTTGCCCTCGAACACAGCGGTAAATGAACCCGCAAGATCCGGAACGCGTGTGAAGATATCCGCGATATGCGCCTTTGTATCCGTAAACACGATCAGAAGAGAACGGTCATCCTTCTCCAGCACCTTTGCAAATTCCTGCAGCTGGCGGTCGGAAAGGGAACCCGCATCTTCGATAATGACCATGCTTCCGAGGAAACGGTCAAGCGAATTGACGATGCTGGCATTCGCGATCTTCAGCGCACTGATCTTCAGCATTCTGGAAGGACAGCTCGGTACTTCCTCTGCGATCTCCTTCAGGCGCTCTCTTGCGCACTCCAGTGTCAGGCTGCTGTCCGCACCGAAAACGATGAAATGCCAGATATCATCGGTGACCTCAGGATCGATCGGCAGATTGCCGAACCGCGCTTCCTCTTCTCTCTTGCGTGCGATCTCCACTGCCAGAGCGTCAGCCTCTTCTCCGAAAAATTCTCTTTTGATCTCTTCCTCTTCATCCGCTTCGCGGACGGCGTTCTTCTTCGCGGGAACAGCATCCTCTTCGTCTTCGGCGATATGAGCCTTTCTCTTCTTCCGTACAGGTTCTTTTTCAAAGTCCAGCACTTCCACGGAATCTTCGGAGTCTTCCTCCTCCGGTTCTGCTTCGGCTTTTCTTTCCTGTTTCTCCGCCTTCTTTGCTTTTTTCAGCGGATCCGGTCCGGTCACGGTAAATTTCACGTGCTCGTCCGGTTCTTCCTCTGTCAGATCTGTCTCATCCTCAACACCGGAAATTCCGAGATCCAGAGACTGGTATTCCACTCCGGACACTGCTTTTTCGGCACGGCTGTGAAGACCGGCTGCAGCCAGCTCCTCTTCTTCCGTCCATTCTTCGGAATCATCTTCTTCACCGTTCTCAGGCGCTTCGAATTCCTCTTCGTCCGGTTCCGGCTCTTCGTTCTCCTCTTCACCGTTCTCCGGTTCATCGAAGTTCAGTTCTTCCGGTTTGAAAGCGGTATCGTTATCATCATCCATGAAGCTTAAGAAGTCGAACTCTTCCTCTTCCTGTTCAGGCTCCTGCTCCTGCTGATAGTTTGAGCGGATATTTCCGAATACGAAGGAACCGTTCGAAACGTAAGGCTTCCGTGTATTATCCTGCGGAGTTTCTTCCTCATACGCTTCTTCGTATGCTTCACTTTCCTGAGAAGCCATGTCAGCCTCTTCCGGTTCAGCATCATATTCCTGTCCGGGCTCTTCGTCAGAGATATTCTCCGTTACGGTAAAGCCGTTTCCGGAACCTTCAAAGAATCCGATGCCGTCATCTTCCGGATCATCAGCTTCTTCATCAAAAGCCTCTTCTTCACCGGCATTTTGGTCAGTGTCCTGCTCTTCGGGATACCGTTTCACTCCGTTCGAGTAAGAAGACAGATCGTAATCTCCGGCGCTTTCTTCCTTTTCCTCAGGAAGTTCCTCTTCAGCTTCAAGCGGTTCTCCCGTCAGCCTTGCACGAAGCTCTCTTGCCATCTTCACGAATTTTCCCGAGTAGAACCAGAGGTCGATCTCGTCACAGAGATCCACCGCCTTTTCGAACTGGTCGTTTTTGACATAAAGCTCCGCCAGCGTATACATCCAGCGGTCGTCCGGCTCTTCATCCTTGTATTTTTCAAGGATCTCCATCAGTTCCTCATCGGTCCTTCCGGCTGCTTTGGCGATCCGGTACTGCAAGATCAGTCGCTCGGAATCGTAAGGTGCGATCCGGCAGAAATCCTGATAATAGTGTTCCGCCTCCGTCAGTTCTCCGGCCTTCGTCGTCACACTGCAGAGATGGAACAGAATGCCGCGGCTTCTGGGCGCCGCGTCTCTGGCCTGCAGAAGGATCTCCTCCGCATCCTCGTATCTGCGGCATTTTTCATACGCCTTGGCGATATTCTGCAGCTTTCTCGGCTGTGTGACCAGTTCGAGATTCAGTTCGTCACAGATCTCCACGGCCGGCGCGTACTCTCCGCTCCGGATCAGCTCATCGATCTCTTCCAGCTTCTGCTGAAATTCTATTTTGTTCATAGTTCAATTCTTCCTTCCAGCGCGCGAAGCAACGTCACTTCATCCACATATTCGAGGTCACCGCCGACCGGCACGCCGCTTGCAATGCGGCTCACCCTGATTCCCGAGGGTTTGATCAGCTTGCTGATATACATCGCCGTCGTCTCTCCCTCCAGACTGTTGTTGGTGGCAATAATGACCTCCTCCACCTCGCCCTCCAGACGCTTGATCAGCTCCTTCAGACGGATGTCACCCGGCCCGATCCCCAGCATCGGGGAGATCGCGCCATGCAGTACATGATACACGCCTTCATATTTTCCGGTTTTTTCATAGGCAGCCAGATCACGGCTGGTCTCCACGACCATGATCGTTTTATGGTTCCGGGAAGGGCTCTTGCAGATCGGGCAGATCTCCTGATCCGTCAGCGTACAGCACTCGCGGCAGTAGCGGATGTTCTTTCTGGTATCCACCATGGCGCGCGACAGCTCTTCCACCTGATCTTCAGGCATGTTGATGATGTGAAAGGCCAGCCGCTGTGCACTTTTCGTACCGATTCCCGGAAGCGCGGACAAAGCCGAGATCAGCCTGTTCATTTGACTTCCGTAATAATCCATTTATTGTTTCCTCAAAACAGTCCGCCGAAACTGCCAAGACCGCCGGTCAGCTTTTCCATGCTCTCGTTGCTCTCGGCCTCTACCTGACGAAGCGCCTCATTCAGAGCCGCCACGATCAGATCCTGCAGCATCTCGATGTCATCGGGATCTACGACCTCGGGGGTCAGTTCAAGAGACTTGATCTCCTTTTTGCCGGTCACCACGACTGTCACCGCGCCGCCGCCTGAAGAAGCCGTGAATTCCTTCTGTTCCAGTGCTTCCTGCTGTTCCTGCATCTGCTTCTGCATTCTCTGCGCCTGCTTCATCAGATTGTTCATATTTCCCGGAATCATTCCGCCCGGATATCCGCCATGCTTTGCCATATTTTTACTCCTGTTCTTCTATTTCCATTTCGATTCCCGGAAGATGCTTTCCGAGCACCAGCTTCGGTGCCGCTTCGCCTTCCTTAAGAGCCGAAAAGGTTACCTGAAATCGTTTGCCGTATCTGTTGTTCAGAAGCTCCTCCACATCCTTCTGGCGTTCTTTGTCAGAGGCCAGTTTGCAGAAGAAGGGATCCTTGAAAATGATCTTCAGTTCCCCCTCTTTTTCGACGGAGACCGTCGTGCCTGTCAGAAGCGAACGGTACAGCCGTTCCATTCCCTGCACAAGCTCCGGCCAGTCTGCGGAAAGCTTCTGATAGTCTTCATAAGCCGCAGGAGAGACCTCGATCACACGGGCCTCCTGCTGAAGGACCTGTTTCCGGTCCTCTGTGCCGGTTTTTCCCGCGGAATGCTCCGTGCCTTCAAAAGAGCGGTTTCCTTCTGTCTCGCTTCTGCCGCCTCCCGCTGCCGGAACACCGCGTTCCTCCAGTGCGCGCACCCTGTCTGTCAGACTGGAAAGATCCGTCTCGGACGCAGGCTGCATCATTTTAAGAAGCGCAAGCTCTAAAAGCACACGTTTGGAGGATGCGTAACGGATCTGGTTGGAAAGCTCCGACAGGATCCGGATGTAGCGCATGATCTGATTGATGTCTGTCCGCAGGGCCTGCTTCTTCATCTCCTCCAGATTCTCTCTGGAAACGCCCAGCATATCCTCGCCGGGATCCTCCGTCTGCACCAGCAGAAGATTCCGGAGATACCAGGTGAGATCCAGCACGAACTGCGACAGATCACGGCCTGTTGAAAGCATTTCGTCCAGAAGCCGGATCACGCCTGCCACATCATAGGAAATGACCGCCTGCAGAAGATCGTAAAACACCTGCTGGTCTACCGCGCCCAGAACCTCCAGCACCTTTTCGTACGTCAGTTTTTCCCCGTAATAGAAGGAGATGCACTGCTCCAGAAGACTCAGCGCGTCGCGGCTTGAGCCGTCCGCCTTGCGGGCAATGTAGTTTATTGCGGCATCCTCTGCGGGTACGTGCTCACTTTCCAGAAGATCCGAGATCTGGTCATGCAGTTCCATCAAGGAAAGCCGCTTGAAATCGTACCGCTGGCAGCGTGAAAGGACCGTGATCGGGATCCTGTGTACCTCTGTGGTCGCCAGAATGAAGATCACATATTCCGGCGGTTCCTCCAGCGTTTTCAGAAGCGCGTTGAAGGCGCCCGTGGAAAGCATGTGGACCTCATCGATAATGTAGACCCGGTATTTTCCGGAGGTCGGTTTGTATTTCACCTCTTCCCGGATCTCACGGATATTGTCTACACCGTTGTTGGAGGCCGCATCGATCTCCACCACGTTCACGGAAGAGCAAGTCGGAGGCCAAGCGGTC